>CAVAVU010000108.1:0-6043 GCA_963592205.1 bacterium | reverse complement strand
TTTTATGCTTTACATTCTAGCAACACATTAATAACAAAAAAATAGCAATCATTTGCACTTATTTTTTGACAATTCGTGCAAAAATTGCACCCATCGACATATTCATCACAATTACATTGCAAAAAAGTCCTAAAATACGCACAAACTGGCGTATATTTAAAATCATCAATTCAACAATATGCATAGATTACTTCAATAAAGTTGTTTTGCCTAATAGATATTTTCTATAACAAATATCATTCATTGTCCTTATCCACACAATATGATATGATAAATAATATTGACAAAATACTGATCACAAAGGGTAACACCTGCGGGAGAAGGAGGAAGAAAGAATGTATGACGTGAATTCAAAACACGCCGATGATTTCATTAATCACGAGGAGATCATCGAGACGCTCGCCTATGCGGACGAGAACAAAGATAATCTGGAACTGATCGAGAAGCTGATTGAGAAGGCTGCTCTGAGAAAGGGATTATCACATCGTGAGGCATCTGTACTGTTAGCCTGTTCAGACAAAGATATGAACGAAAAGATCTTCAAGCTGGCAGAGCAGATCAAGAAGGACTTCTATGGCAACCGTATCGTTATGTTTGCACCGCTTTACCTGTCTAATTACTGCATCAATGGATGTACTTATTGCCCGTATCACGCTAAGAATAAGCACATTGCAAGAAAGCAGCTGACGCAGGAAGAGATCCGTAACGAAGTCATTGCACTGCAGGATATGGGGCACAAGCGTCTGGCTCTGGAAGCCGGTGAACATCCAACGATGAACACGATGGATTACTATCTGAAGTCTATCGACACCATCTACAGCATTAAGCATAAAAATGGTGCGATCCGCCGTGTCAATATCAACATTGCGGCAACTACTGTAGACAATTATCATCTTCTGAAAGAAGCAGGTATCGGTACCTACATTCTGTTCCAGGAGACTTATCATAAAGAGAGCTACAAGCAGCTCCACCCGACCGGACCAAAAAGTGATTATGATTATCATACCGAAGCCATGGATCGTGCAATGGAAGGCGGTATCGATGACGTAGGTATCGGCGTACTGTTCGGACTGGACAAATATCGCTATGAATTCGCCGGTCTTCTGATGCATGCAGAACATCTGGAAGCTGCGTTCGGTGTTGGTCCTCATACCATCAGCGTGCCTCGTCTGAGAGATGCCGATGATATTGATTCATCCTCATTTACCAACGGAATTGATGACGATACCTTTGCCAAGATCGTAGCCTGTATCCGAATTGCCGTACCGTATACCGGCATGATCATTTCCACACGCGAGAGCCAGAAGGTAAGAGAGCGCGTGCTGCATCTGGGTATCTCACAGATCAGTGGCGGTTCCCGTACAAGTGTCGGTGGTTATCAGCATCCGGAACCGGAAGATGAGAAATCCGAACAGTTCGATGTCATTGATACCCGTACTTTGGATGAAGTGGTACGTTGGCTGATGGAGATGGATTATATTCCAAGCTTCTGTACCGCCTGTTACCGTGCCGGACGTACCGGCGATCGTTTCATGTCTCTGTGCAAGAGCGGACAGATTCAGAACTGCTGCCATCCAAATGCACTGATGACACTGGAAGAATATCTGATGGACTATGCTTCGCCGGAAACCAAGACAATCGGCGATAAACTGATTGACCGTGAGATTCTGAATGTACCTAATGAAAAAGTTCGTGCAACTGTAATTGAGAATCTCTGCCTGATCCGCGAGAATAACCGCAGAGATTTCCGATTCTAAATTCACTTTTATAACATCTGACACAAAAGACGCCATTACGATTTTCGCAATGGCGTCTTCTATACTTTCTTCGTCTTTATTCTCTTTTATTCATCATCCTCTGCCCAGGCAATCGCACAGCGCACTGCACGCTTCCAGCCTTTCAGCAGATGATGTCTCTTCTCTTCATCCATTTCTGACGCAAACGCTCTTCCAAGCTGCCAGTTCTCTTTGATCTCGTCTTTATCCTTCCAGTATCCGGTTGCAAGGCCTGCCAGATATGCCGCTCCAAGCGCTGTAGTCTCAATACACTTCGGACGATGTACTGTAGTATCATTGATATCCGCCTGAAACTGCATCAGCATATTATTGGCACTGGCTCCTCCGTCTACCTTCAACACATTCAGCCGCACTCCGGCATCTTCTTCCATCGCCTTGATCACATCATATGCCTGATATGCGATAGATTCCAGCGTTGCACGGATAAAATGCTCTCTCGTACATCCGCGGGTCAATCCAACTACGGTACCTCTGGCATACTGATTCCAGTAAGGCGCACCCATTCCCGCAAATGCAGGAACGATATACACGCCATCGGTATCCTCCACCTGGCTGGCGTACTTTTCGGTCTCCGGCGTGCTCTCTACCAGACGCATACCGTCACGCAGCCACTGATTGGCCGCTCCGGCTACAAATATACTGCCTTCCAACGCATATTCTACATTCTTCGGATCCGTGCTTGCCGCAATCGTTGTCAGCAGTCCATTACCTGACATGACCGGCTTTGTTCCTGTATTCATAAGCAGGAAACAACCGGTACCGTATGTATTCTTTACATCACCCGGCTGGTAACAACCCTGTCCGAACAGTGCCGCCTGCTGGTCACCTGCCGCACCGGCGATCGGCACATTGCCTACCAGTACTTTCTCATCGGTATAACCGTAAATGCAACTGGACGGCTTTACTTCCGGCAGCATCGCGCGCGGAATATCAAACTTCGCCAGGATCTCCTCATCCCAGCACAGCTTATGAATATCAAATAACATCGTTCTGGACGCATTGGTATAATCGGTCACATGTACCAGTCCGCCTGTTAGATTCCAGATCAGCCAGGTATCCACGGTTCCAAAGAGCAGATCACCCTTTTCCGCCTGTTCTCTGGCTCCTTCCACATGATCCAATATCCATGCAATCTTACTGGCGCTGAAATACGCATCCGCAATCAGTCCCGTCTTTTCACGGATTACCTGATCGAATCCCTCTTCTTTCAATGCATCGATCATCTGCGCGGTCCGTCGACACTGCCACACGATTGCATTGTACACCGGCTCACCCGTATAACGGTTCCAGATAATCGTCGTCTCTCTCTGATTGGTAATTCCGATTCCCTTAATCTGCTTCGCATCAATACCATTTTCCGCCATCACCTGTACCATAACGGAATACTGGGATGACCAGATTTCTCTCGGATTCTGCTCTACCCATCCCGGATGCGGATAAATCTGTTCAAATTCTCTCTGTGCCATACCACAGATATCCCCCGCGTGATTGAACAATATACAGCGGGAGCTGGTCGTTCCCTGATCCAGGGCCATTACATACTGTTCCATACAATTCATCCTCTCTGTTCAATTCTGCTACAGGGCCTGAATATTCTTAGTCGCCACGGCATTGACCCCTGTACCGGCCACATCCGACAGTACGATCTGTCCGATCTGAACCGGGGCCTGAAGTTCCACATCTTTCAGTGCTTTGATGCAGTCAAATATCTTATCCTTTGGTATATCTGATTCAGTCTTTACAGATACACATGGCAAATGGCCTCCCACCACCGGAACGGAAGAAGTAACGATCCGTCTCGGATCTGTCAGTTCCTTCCGGGCATAATCCGCTCCTCTCGGACATGTATTCCCGGTTACTTCCATGGTGTTATCGTCCTGGATAGTCACTTTCAGGCTGCAGCCCAGCGGACATCCGATACATACTAAATCTTTCTCTCTCATTATCTCTGTCCCTCCTCTTCAATCCGAATGGTAATGCTCTCAAGTCCTTCAAATGCTTTGAGCTTGGATTGCAGAAGAATCACCTGTTCCATCTCGCCGGGAGCCATTACTTTTTTCTTTACCCTGCTGATACACTTATCATTATAATACACGCAGAGATACTTGTCTCTATAAACATTGCCTACACGGAAACGTACCACCTGTTTATCCGTCATACGGTCAACGTCCACACTGCACGGCACCGTATAACGCACGCCATTTTCACCCTTTAACGGAATTTCTTTACCGGCTTCCGGAAGTGTTCCCTGCACATAAGCGGCTGCATTTTCACCGGCCGTCTTAGCTTCGCCCGATACATAATCTACCAGATCATGAACATGAAGTACGTTACCGCAGGCAAATACGCCGTCCACATTCGTTTCCAGGCTTTCATTGACTACCGGTCCGGATGTCACTGGATTCAGGTCTACTCCCATCTGGGAAGAAAGTTCATTCTCCGGAATCAATCCACAGGACAGCAGCAGTGTATCGCAATCATAATATTCTTCCGTACCCGGAATCGGCTTACGGTTCTCATCGACCTGTGCAAGCGTTACGCCTTCCACACGTTTCTTGCCTTTGATATCTACCACTGTATGGCTCAGCTTCAGTGGAATACCATAGTCATCCAGGCACTGTACGATATTACGCTTCAGTCCTCCGGAATACGGCATCAGCTCTGCTACAACCTGAACCTTGGCACCTTCCAGCGTCATACGTCTCGCCATGATCAGTCCGATATCTCCAGAACCTAAGATCACAACCTTTTTACCAGGCATTCTGCCTTCCATATTCACATAGCGCTGTGCAGTTCCTGCAGAATAAATACCCGCCGGACGGTACCCCGGAATATTGAGTGCTCCCCTGGAACGCTCTCTGCATCCCATCGCCAGAATCACTGCCTTTGCTTCAATCTGGAACAATCCCTGTTCTTTATTCATCACGGTAACAACTTTATCCTTCGATACGTCCACAACAATCGTATGAAGCAGATATGGGATGTCCATTTCTTTCACTTTTTCAATATATCTTCCGGCATACTCTGGTCCGGTCAGTTCTTCTTTAAATGTATGCAGTCCGAATCCGTTATGTATGCACTGATTCAAAATACCGCCAAGTTCATTATCTCTCTCTATGATCAGAATATCCTGTACCCCTGCCTCTCTGGCCGCTACTGCTGCCGCCAGTCCTGCCGGGCCTCCCCCGATGATTGCGATCTCTGTCTTCATCCTATATATCCTCCTTATCGTAACCTGTTAAAAATGCGGAACCTTCGCCGGATTTGGTAATCTCTGATACGTCTTTGCCAAGCTCTCTTGCCAGGATCTCAACCTGTTTTGGTGCACAAAAGCCTGCCTGGCATCGTCCCATACCAGCTCTGGTACGGCGCTTGATGCCATCCAGTGTGGTAGCTCCAAGCGGTCTGTGGATTGCATCCATGATTTCGCCTTCTGTAACCACTTCACACCGGCACACCACATTGGCATATGCCGGATTCTGTCTGATCAGTTCCTGACGTTCTGCAAAGGATGCTTCTGCCACATTCGGAATTCCTTTTCTTGTAGCTTTGAAATGCGCTTTCTTTTCTTTTGGATAAATGCCCTGCACTAACTCTGCCACATATTCTCCGATAGCCGGAGAACTGGTAAGTCCCGGAGATTCAATACCTGCCGCATCGATAAATCCCGGTGCACCTTCCACTTCCTTAATGATAAATTCATGTCCGGTCCAGTGTGCACGGAGTCCCGTAAACGAGGTGATCACCTGACGGGTTGGAATATTCGGCGCGCTGACCTTAACCTTAGTCAGCAGTTCATCCAGACCTTCCGCTGTGGTCTGTGTATTCTCTTTATCCTCAATATCAACCGCAGTCGGACCAGCCAACAGATTACCGTGTACGGTAGGTGTTACCAGTACGCCTTTACCATATTTGGTAGGTAACTGGAAGATCGTACTCTTTACAAAATCGCCTACCTTTTTATCCATTAAGCAATACTCGCCTTTTCTCGGAATAATCTCAATCTTATCTTCACTGACCATATTGTGGAACTTATCCGCATACACGCCAGCCGCATTTACGACCATCTTTGTCTCAATGTCACCTTTGGACGTTTCCAGTCGGTAGCCGCCCTCAATCGGTATGATATTTTGTACTTTTGTATTAAACTGAAAGTCTACGCCATTCTCACAGGCATTTTCAGCCATTGCAATGTTCAGCCCAAACGGACATACGATTCCACCGGTTGGTGCATATAAAGCTGCCAC
>CAVAVU010000107.1:4479-8262 GCA_963592205.1 bacterium | reverse complement strand
GAACGGGAATATGTAAAATCTGTGTTTTCGGTGGTGTGGAATTGACAAATAAAAAATGAGAAGGTAGAATAACTACATGTTTACAGCAAAGATTAAGGAGAAGGAATATGAACTGGCTTGACAAATTAGAGCGCAAATTCGGTCGCTATGCAATTCACAATCTGATGTATTACATCATTATTCTGTATGCGGTGGGATTTGTATTTCAGATGATTAACCCGTCATTCTATTATAATTATCTCAGTCTGGACGCTGCAGCAATCCTGCACGGTCAGATATGGAGGATTGTGACATTTATCATTCAGCCTCCGTCTTCCAGTCTGCTGTTTATCATTATTGTATTGTATTTTTACTACGTGCTGGGATCCAATCTTGAGAGGACCTGGGGCGCATTCCGTTTTAATGTGTATTTCTTTTCGGGAATGCTGTTCCATGTGATCGCAGCCATCATTGTTTACCTGTTGACAGGGCTTTCCCTGCCATTGGGAACCAGCTATCTGAATCTGTCGCTGTTCTTTGCATTTGCAGCGATGTATCCGGATCTGGAGTTTCTGCTGTTCTTTATGATCCCGATCAAAGCCAAATGGCTGGCGATCATTGACGGACTGTATTTTGGGTATACGGTACTGCAGGCATTTCTTCCGGCTTATGGCGGAGGATATTATGGCATTCTCTATAAGGCGAATGCACTTGCAGCAGTCGTGTCTATCCTGAATTTTGTGATCTTTTTCCTGTGTTCACGGAATATGAAGCCTTACAGCCCGAAGGAGCGTATGCGCAAACAGCAGTTTAAACAGAAAATGCGTCCGACCAATCATTATGCCGGAGGCGCAAGACATCGTTGCGCTGTGTGCGGAAGAACAGAACTCGATGATCCGAATCTCGAATTCCGTTATTGCTCAAGATGCAACGGTGATTATGAATATTGTCAGGATCACTTGTTTACACATACGCATGTGAAGTAATACTATATGTATGTGCAGGATAAGAAAATTATTGTATGTCTGGAGGAAACAGGATTAGAAACCTAAGTGAAGAGATTGTGAAATGAGGAGTAATCAATTATGAAAAAAACAAAAATTATCTGTACCATGGGACCTGGATCGAATGACAAAGAAGTAATGCGTTCCCTGATCAAAGCAGGAATGGACATTGCAAGATTTAATTTCTCTCATGGTTCACATGAAGAGCATAAAGGAAGAATGGATCAGTTGAAGCAGTTGCGCGAACAGGAGAAGAAACCGGTAGCAATCCTGCTTGATACAAAAGGACCGGAGATCAGAACCGGTCAGTTAAAAGATGGTAAAAAGGTAACATTGAAAGAGGGTAATACATTTACACTCAGTATTGAAGAGAAGATCGGGGATGAGACAGGCGTATCCATCACTTACGCCGGACTGATCGATGATGTGGCAGTTGGAAGCATTATTCTGATTGATGACGGACTGATCGAGCTGAAGGTTACCGGAAAAACAGAAAATGAAATCAAATGTGTAGTAGATAACGGCGGTGAGCTTGGCGAGAAGAAAGGCGTGAATGTACCTGGTGTTGCCATTCGTCTCCCGGCTATTACTGAAAAGGATAAAGAGGATATCCGTTTCGGCGTAGAGCAGGATATTGATTTCATCGCAGCATCATTTGTAAGAAATGCAGAATGTATTCTTGAGATCAAGGCTTGGCTGAAAGAGTGCGGTGCACCATACATTCCGGTTATTGCTAAGATTGAGAATGGAGAAGGCGTGGATAATATCGATGAGATCATCCGCTGTGCAGATGGTATCATGGTAGCCAGAGGTGATCTGGGTGTTGAGATTCCGGCAGAGGAAGTTCCGTATCTGCAGAAGAAGATCATCCAGAAATGTAACGATAATTACAAACCGGTTATCATTGCCACACAGATGCTGGATTCTATGATCCGTAATCCAAGACCGACAAGAGCCGAGGTGACTGACGTTGCCAATGCAGTATATGACGGAACAGACGCCGTCATGCTGTCAGGTGAGACTGCTAACGGTAAATATCCGGTAGAAGCGCTGAATATGATGGTGCACATTGTAGAAAATACAGAGCAGCATCTGGATTACGAAGCTATTCTGAACAGAACCAGCGATCATCAGAAGAAAGATATTTCTTCAGCTATCGGTTATGCATCAGTGGCGGCATCACTTAACCTGAATGCAAAGTGTATCGTAACACCAACCGTATCCGGAGCAACGGCGAGAGTAATGTCCAAGTTTAAACCAAAGGCAGATATCCTTGGTGTAACACCGGATTCCAGAACGATGCGCAGAATGCAGTTATACTGGGGCGTACGTTCATACAAATCACTTGCATTTGCCACGACAGAAGACATCCTGAATGGTGCTGTAGATCTGATTTCAGCCAAGCAGGAAGCGGAGACAGGAGATATCGTCATCGTGACAGCAGGTATCCCGTCACCAAACTTTAAGCAGACCAAAGCGGGCGTCAGCAATATGATGCGTATCGCAGTCATCGACTAAGCTATTTAGCCGTGACTTTTGATCATAGTTATTAAAAAGTAATACAGAGTTTCACAGAAGGGAAGGCACAGATGAAAAAGACACCATTTGTTACAAAGGCACAGTTAGACGAGATTGTGAAGGAATATCCAACACCATTTCATTTATATGATGAGGCTGGCATTCGTAAAAATGCCCAGGCTTTGAAAGATGCATTTTCATGGAATAAAGGATTCCGTGAGTATTTCGCAGTAAAGGCAACTCCGAATCCGTTTATCATTAATATCCTGCGTGAGTATGGATGTGGATATGACTGTTCTTCGCTGACAGAACTGATGCTGTCAGAGGCAATCGGAGCAGAGCCGGGAGATATTATGTTCTCATCCAATGATACTCCGGCTGAGGAATTCAAATATGCAGAGAAACTGGGCGGAATTATCAATCTGGATGATATTACACATATTGATTGTCTGGAAGAGACTTTAGGACATATTCCGGAGACAATCAGCTGTCGTTACAATCCGGGTGGATTGTTCAAGATATCCAATGATATTATGGATAATCCGGGAGATGCCAAATTTGGTATGACTACAGAGCAGATTTTTGATGCCTTCCGTATTCTGAAAAGCAAAGGTGCAAAGGAATTTGGTATTCATGCATTCCTTGCAAGTAATACCGTAACAAATGAGTATTATCCGATGCTTGCAAAGGTTCTGTTTGAACTTGCTGTTAAGTTACAGAAAGAGACCGGAGCGCATATCAAGTTTATCAATCTGTCAGGTGGTATCGGTGTTCCTTACAAACCGGATCAGGAGCCGAATGATATCGCGGTGATCGGTGAGGGTGTACGTAAGGTATACGAGGAAGTGCTTGTTCCGGCTGGAATGGACGATATTGCCATCTACACGGAACTTGGTAGATTCATGCTTGCACCGTATGGTGGTCTGATCACTAAAGCAATTCATGAAAAGCATACACATAAAGAATACATCGGTGTAGATGCGTGCGCAGCAAACCTGATGCGCCCGGCAATCTATGGCGCTTATCATCACATCACTGTCATGGGTAAAGAAGATGCGCCTTGCGACCATGTATATGATGTAACAGGAAGCCTGTGTGAGAACAACGATAAGTTTGCTGTTGACAGAAAACTTCCGGAGATTAAGATGGGTGATCTTCTGTTTATCCATGACGCAGGAGCACATGGATTCTCCATGGGATACAATTATAACGGACGTCTGCGTTCAGCAGAAGTACTGTTAAAAGAAGATGGTTCTACACAGCTGATCCGCCGTGCAGAGAC
>CAVAVU010000107.1:0-4469 GCA_963592205.1 bacterium | reverse complement strand
TGCAGAGACACCGGCAGATTACTTTGCAACATTTGACTGTTTTGATATTGCAGATCGTCTTCCTAAAAAATAAATTTGTTAATAATTAATTCCAGATTTCTATTGTGTTTTTATGGAATCTGTGCTATTATTAATTTCGGCTCATGAATAGCCGAATGCGGATATGGCGGAATGGCAGACGCACAAGACTCAAAATCTTGCGTAGGTGACTACGTGTGGGTTCAAGTCCCACTATCCGCATTAGACATGAAAGGCGCTGCAGTTTCTGCAGTGCCTTTTTTAATAATGAATGAAGCATACGAGGTAATTAGAATGGCTGAAAAGATCGTATTGATTGATGGACACAGTATATTGAACCGTGCATTTTACGGAGTTCCGGATCTGACTAACGCAGACGGACTTCATACGAACGCGGTATATGGTTTCCTGAATATTATGTTTAAGATTCTGGATCAGGAGAAGCCGGAGTATCTGACGGTGGCATTTGATGTGCATGCACCGACATTCCGTCATGAGATGTTTGAGGAATACAAGGGTACAAGAAAGCCGATGGCAGAGGAACTCCGCCAGCAGGTTCCGGTGATCAAGGAAGTCCTGCAGGCAATGGGCGTGAAGATTGTCGAGAAAGCCGGATTGGAAGCAGATGATATTCTCGGAACCATTTCCAGATTATGCGAGAAACAGGGACTGGAAGTGTCCGTGATCAGCGGAGACAGAGACCTTCTGCAGCTTGCGACAGAGCATGTAAAGATTCGCATTCCAAAGACAAAAAAAGGACAGACGGAGATTGAGGACTATTACGCAGCAGACGTGGTAAGTGCATATCAGGTAACTCCGACGGAATTTATCGATCTGAAGGCATTAATGGGTGATACCTCAGATAATATACCGGGACTTCCGGGCGTGGGAGAGAAGACTGCAACGAAGATCATTACCGAGTATCATTCGATTGAAAATGCACATGAGCATGCTTCCGAATTAAAGCCGCCGCGTGCATCAAAGGCAATGATCGAACACTGGGATCTGGCTGTGTTGAGCAAGACGCTTGCAACGATCAAATTGGATGCAGAGATTGATTATGACCTTGCAGACGCGAAGCTTGGTAATCTGTATACAGATGAAGCCTATGTGTATTTTCAGAAACTGCAGTTTAAGAATTTGCTGGGAAGATTTGAGACATCGGAATTAAGCAATAAGATTGAAGATGCATTTGAGACGATTACGAATAAAGTAAAGGCAGAACAGATATTTATAAATGCAGCAAAGGCGGAACGTGTCGGCATTGCACTCTGCAAAAATACAGAAGATGTGCTTCCGCTATTTGCAGATCAGGCAGAATTTGCAGGAGTCGCGCTATGCGATGCGGATGCGCATGTATATTATATAAAGACTGGAAATGATATATCTTCGACATGGCTGAAGGAACAGACTGTGCAGCTGGTGGAGAAGAATGAATGTTGTGTGTTCTTTGATGTGAAGAATGCGATGGGAGAGCTTGGCAGTCTGCCGGTTTCACATTGTTTTGACGGAACGATTGCGGCATATCTGCTGAATCCATTGAAAAGTGATTACGTAGCAGAGGATGTTGCCAGAGAACGGCTGAATCTGCTGATTGAGGACAAACTTCCGGATGACAGCAAAGCCTGCTATGAAGCATATACCGGATGGAAGGCAGCACCGATTCTGAAGGAGCAGTTAACGGAGAACAATATGTGGAATCTGTTCATAGAAGTGGAAATGCCGCTGGTAGAGACGCTGTATGACATGGAGCAGTGCGGCGTGCGGGTAGAAGCGGATGAATTGAAAGCGTATGGTGAGAAGCTTGGTGTACGTATTCATGAACTGGAGCAGGAGATTTATGAAGAGGCAGGCGAGACGTTTAACATCAATTCACCGAAACAGTTAGGTGTGATCCTGTTTGAAAAGATGGGATTGCAGGGTGGCAGAAAGACGAAGACAGGCTATTCTACAGCGGCAGATGTACTGGAGAAACTCGCACCGGAGTATCCGATCGTTGCAAAGATTCTGGAATATCGCCAGATGGCAAAACTTAAATCCACATATGCGGACGGACTGGCTGGATTTGTTCAGGGGGATGGACGCATTCATGGAAAGTTCCATCAGACGATCACGGCTACAGGACGTCTCAGCAGTGCGGAACCGAATCTGCAGAACATTCCCGTACGTATGGAGCTTGGAAGACTGATTCGTAAGGTATTTATTCCGGAAGACGGATATGTATTTGTAGATGCGGATTATTCACAGATAGAGCTTCGTATTCTGGCTCACTGTTCGGGAGATGATATGCTGATCGATGCCTATCGTCAGGCACAGGACATTCACCGGATCACCGCATCACAGGTATTCCATGTACCGTTTGATGAAGTGACGGATCTGCAGCGAAGAAATGCCAAGGCGGTAAACTTTGGAATTGTATACGGCATCAGTTCATTTGGACTGAGTCAGGACTTGAGTATCAGCAGAAAAGAAGCAGCGGAATATATCGACCAGTATTTCCTGACTTATCCGGGCATCAAGACATTTCTGGATGAGACGGTTGCGTCAGCGAAGGAACATGGTTATGTGGAGACATTATTTGGAAGAAGACGACCGATGCCGGAGCTGAAATCTTCCAATTATATGCAGAGATCGTTTGGAGAACGCGTGGCAATGAATGCACCGATCCAGGGAACAGCAGCTGATATTATCAAGATGGCGATGATTGGTGTCAGTAAGAGGTTGAAAGAGAATCAGATGAAATCAAGACTTGTGTTGCAAGTACACGATGAGCTTCTGATTGAGACGTATCTGCCGGAACTGGAACAGGTACAGGAGATTCTGAAAGAAGAAATGGAGCATGCGGCAGACCTTAAGGTACCGCTTCTGATTGATATGCATACAGGTAACAGCTGGTACGAGGCTAAATAGGAGGATACAGATGAAGATCATAGGGATTACCGGCGGAGTTGGTTCCGGAAAGAGCGAAGTGCTCCGCTATCTGGATGAACAGTACAGCGCAGTCGTGTGTGAAGCAGATCTTGTAGCAAAGAATCTGCAAAAAAAGGGAACAATCTGTTATAATAAAATGGTTGAGCATTTCGGCGAAGAGATTCTGGATGAGAATGGCAGAATTGACAGACCACATCTGGCACAGATCGTATTTAAGGATGCGGAAGAACTTCGGACGTTAAATGCTATCGTGCATCCGGCGGTCAAGGAGAATATTCTTCGGAAGATCCGTCAGGAGAGCAAGAAGGGAACAGAGCTTTTTGTACTGGAAGCAGCGCTCCTGCTGGAAGAACATTATGACGAAATCTGTGATGAAGTATGGTATATCTACGCTAACGAAGAGGTGCGCAAGAAGAGACTGAAATTATCCAGAGGGTACAGCGAAGAGAAGATAGAAGATATGTTCCGCGCGCAGAAAAGCCGGGATGAATTCTTAGAACACAGTGACCGCGCGGTAGATAACAGCCGGAGCTTTGATGATACAAGAGAGCAGCTTGATGAGATGCTGAAATCACTTGGCATCAGGAAGAACTAGGTATCGTAATAAGAAATTAACCTGGACAGCATAAAATAGCAAAAGACTGGAGAACAATAGATGAGATTATGCAGTATAGCTAGCGGAAGCAGCGGCAACTGTATCTACACAGGTACAGACCATACGCATCTGCTGATTGATACAGGCATCAGTAAAAAGAGAATAGAAGAAGGACTTCATGATCTGGAGATCAAAGGAGATGAGATTGACGGGATCCTCATTACCCATGAACATTCTGATCATATTCAGGGACTTGGCGTATTTAGCCGGAAATACGAAGTACCAATCTACGGTACGCCGGGCACACTGAATGCGGTAAAGAACAGCAAAAGTCTCGGTAAGATCTCTCCGGAGCTCTTTCACGAGATTCATACAGATCAGCCATTTATACTGGGAGATGTACAGGTAGAACCATTTGCTATTTCCCATGATGCAGCAGAGCCTTGCGGTTACCGGATGTGCGCAGGTGGAAAGAGTGTTGCGGTAGCTACTGATCTTGGAATTTATGATGATTACATTATTGAACATCTGAAGGATGTAAATGCGATCCTGCTGGAAGCTAATCACGATATTCATATGCTGGAGGTTGGACCTTATCCTTATCCGTTGAAACGACGTGTAATGGGAGACAAGGGACATCTGTCAAATGAATTGTCAGGACGGCTTCTTTGTGATATACTACATGACAACCTGAAAAGTGTCATGCTGGGACATCTGAGTAAGGAGAATAACTACGCAGAACTTGCGTATGAGACGGTTAAATTGGAGGTTACACTTGGGGATAATCCGTATAAAGGTGATGAGATACCACTGGCAGTTGCCAGCAGAGATCACCGGTCGGATATTATTACCGTATAATCAATACATACGATGATCTCTCGGAATTCTGATAGATCATGCCAGCGAAACTCTGGCATTGAACTTT
>CAVAVU010000106.1:0-17333 GCA_963592205.1 bacterium | reverse complement strand
ACACTAAACACTGTAGCTCTTGCCAGCGGTACAATTGTTACTGCCACAGCTACCACATACACAATACCTACATATTTCTTTGCAGTATCCGAATTTGTAGCAAGTGCTTTGATATTATAAATGCATCCTGCAATTAGCAACACCTCATACGGCAACATAGCACGATCATAAAACTCCGCGATAACGAGCATTGGCAACGTTGCAATCACACACGGAAGTACAACATATATTATCTGCTTCTTACATATTTCCAGCTTACCATCATCTTTTTTTTCTTTTTGCCACACAAGAAACAGCGCAATCAAATAGACTACTATCAGATATTTAATATGAAATAAATTTCTGGCTATATTATATATGCAGGTAAAAATACCTGCTCCGTCTGATCCGTGGAATCGTACAAAATTCCCTGGTGCAAAAATAAGCAACAATGATCCTATTCCAAAACATAGGATGCCAGTTATCCAATACAATATTTCTTTTTTTGAACGCTTTATTAATTCTTTCCACCTACTGAATATAAGTATTAAAATAAATGAACCTGTTACAAATACAATATTTTCCTGTGAAAATCCCGTCACAAATGCAAGAATCCAATATAATGCTGTTTTATATCTATTTGGTATTTTCTGCTCAACAATGCCTTTGTAAAAATATCTCAATGTATATAACATCACACAAGTTGGCCATAAATAATTCAGGCTTCCTGACATCCATATATATTTTTCCGAAAATACAGCTGTACCATATATTATCAACGCCAACACAATTGCTAAATATCCTACAGACACTTTCTCATCAAACAATCTAACAATGCCAATCAAAAATATAACAAATACAATTGAATTTATTACATAAAAGGCATTCACATTTAACCATAAAAACAGTTGTATTATGCCGTGTACCAATATTCTTCCTGTCCAACTAGTATAAAACAATGATAGAGATGTTCTCAAATCCGCCAATGATGTGATCCGCTGTGTAGTACCATAAATATTACTATAATTATATTCATCTGGAGCCAGAAGACCTGCATCCCCAATAATCCACATCATTCCCGCAACTATACAGAGGAATGCAATTGTTGCTATATATTTTCTATTTTCTTTTCTCATATTTTTCATTAGAACTTAAAAGTATCCTTCAATACTGCCCATCTCTGGTCTTTATCACTCAGGTTCAATGCAGTTCCGTCTGCCAGATGATATCCTTCTGCTGACGGAGTTCCATTATATTCTCCCTGAAGTTCCGGCCATGTAATACCAATTTCAGGATCATTCCATGCCAGTCCGCCTTCATCACCCGGATGATAAAAGTCTGTACACTTATAACAGAACTCAGCAATATCACTCAGCACCAGGAAACCATGTGCAAATCCTTCCGGGATATAGAACTGCTTCTTATTCTCCTCTGTCAGCTCCACGCCGAACCATTTGCCATAAGTCTCACTTCCGCTTCGCAGGTCTACTGCCACGTCAAATACAGAACCTTTTACTACTCTTACAAGCTTTCCCTGTGGAAATTCTTTCTGGAAATGAAGCCCCCTCAGTACACCTTTGGTTGAACTTGACTGATTATCCTGTACAAACACCATATTCAGTCCTGCTTCTTCCATATCTCTCTGATTATAAGTCTCCATGAAATATCCTCTGGCATCTCCGTGAACTGCCGGTTCGATTACGCACAATCCTTCGATTCCGCCTGCATTTTTCTCTACTTTAATCTGTCCCATCTTATTTTCCTCCAGTTATATACATCAAATCTGCCCGGTTGATCATACCAGGCAGATTCTATTGTTTACTTATTAAAATTAAAAGTCGATTTCTTTCAGATATCTGGACAATGCATCCTGCCATGTCGGCAATGGCTCAAATCCATTTTCTACAAGCTTGCTCTTATCCAGACGACTATTGAATGGTCTTGCAGCCTTAGACACGCCATACTCTTCTGTGGTTACCGGTGCAACGCTCAGACGGTCTTCTGAATACTCTTCATGTCCCAAGGCAACTGCCTGACGGAAAATTTCTTTGGTAAAATCATACCAGCTGATATATCCGCCTTCATTCGTTGCATGATAATATCCGTATTTCTCTGTCTCGATCATATCTACTAAGAGACGTGCAAGGTCGAACGTATAAGTCGGTGTACCGATCTGGTCATTTACAACCGTAAGCTTATCATGCGTCTTACCGACATTCAGCATCGTCTTGATAAAGTTCTTACCGTTCTTACCAAATACCCATGCAATACGTACGATAAAGTATTCATCCAGATTACCGGATACAGCAAGCTCTCCATCCAGTTTTGTCTGTCCATATACATTCAGCGGTGCATAATCCTTGCAATCCGGTTGCCACGGTTCTGTTCCCTGTCCGTCAAACACATAATCTGTGCTGATATATACCATCTTGCAGTCCAATTCTTTACACATTTTTGCGATATTCTCTGTACCGCCTGCGTTAATCGCATGTACGATTGCCTGTTTGTCTTCATCTTCTGCATTATCTACTGCTGTCCATGCTGCACAGTGAACCATAACGTCCGGATTCACTTCACGCATTACTTTTTCTACAGACGCTGCATCTGTAATGTCCATCGGAACGTATGGCATGGTAGTTACCGGAGTTCCATCCTGAATGCCACTGTACTCTTCCTTGATATCAGAACCTACACCTTCATAACCACGCTTTGCCAGTTCATTCATCACATCATGTCCGAGCTGTCCGCCTACTCCCGTTACTAATACTTTCATTTATTTAACCTCCTGACGGTGTGCATACATTTTTTCATAATAATTCTGGTATTCGCCGGAGATAATGGTCTCCCACCATTCTTTATTATCCAGATACCACTGAATTGTCTTCTTGATTCCATCTTTAAACATAGTCTCTGGCAGCCATCCGAGTTCATTGTGGATCTTAGTCGGATCGATCGCATAACGCATATCGTGTCCTTTACGGTCTTCTACGTATGTGATCAGGCTTTCCGGTTTACCAAGCTCTTTACAGATAATCTTTACGATATCGATATTCTTCATTTCATTGTGTCCACCGATATTGTATACTTCGCCGACACGTCCATTATGGATAATCAGATCGATTGCTTTGCAGTGATCTTCTACGTACAGCCAGTCACGGACATTTTCACCCTTTCCGTATACCGGAAGCGGCTTGTCGTTCAGTGCATTTGCAATCATCAACGGGATCAGTTTCTCTGGAAAATGATATGGTCCATAGTTATTCGAGCATCTGCTGATGGTTACAGGCAAGCCGTATGTTCTGTGGTATGCAAGCACCAGAAGGTCTGCGCCGGCCTTAGATGAGCTGTACGGGCTGCTGGTGTGGATTGGTGTCTCCTCTGTAAAGAACAGGTCTGGTCTGTCTAACGGCAGATCTCCGTATACTTCATCTGTAGATACCTGATGATAACGTTTGATACCGTATTTTCTGCAGGCATCCATCAGCACTGCTGTACCCTTGATATTGGTATCCAAGAACACTTCCGGGTTCTCGATAGAACGGTCTACATGGCTCTCTGCAGCAAAGTTCACTACCATATCCGGCTTCTCTTCCTCAAACAGTTTATATACTGCTTCGCGGTCTGTAATGCTTGCCTTTACAAAACGGAAATTCGGATTGTCCATTACAGGCTCCAGTGTAGACAGATTACCAGCGTATGTCAGGCAGTCCAGGCATACGATTCTGTAATCCGGGTACTTATTCAGCATATGAAATACAAAGTTACTTCCAATAAATCCGGCTCCTCCGGTCACGATAATAGTCATAATAATATTTCTCCTTCTGTTGTTATTTTATTATTTGCTCACAGAACCGCCCATGCATTCGCAGAAGAGCACGCTACTCGTGCTTTCCCGCTGCTGTGCAGCTAATTCTGCTCATGTATGGAACGGTGGCTTATCCAAGCCACCTTGCTCACATGTAAAGCGACCGCTTACATGCAAGTATGACGCATCAGCTTTACATGTGAGTAATGGTTCTGGGCAATCACTCGTTTAGTACAGGTTTTCCTGATATTTACCATCTAATACGTCTTTTAGATACTGACCGTACTGATTCTTTTTCAGTACTTCATATACCTTCAACACATCCTCTTTGGAAATCCATCCATTCAGATAACCAATCTCTTCCAGACATGCGATCTTGCGATGCTGATGTGTCTCTACTGTCTTAACAAAGTTTGTAGCGTCCACCAGACTCTCATGCGTACCGGTGTCGAGCCATGTGAATCCCTGTCCAAGAAGTTCGACATTCAGATTACCTTCTTCCAGATAAATACGGTTCAGGTCCGTAATCTCCAACTCTCCTCTGGCACTTGGTTTCAGATTCTTCGCATACTCTACAACTTTATTATCATAGAAGTACAGACCGGTTACACAGTAATTGCTCTTCGGATGCTCCGGCTTCTCTTCAATGGAAATGGCCTTACCATTCTGATCAAATTCCACGATACCGAATCTCTCCGGATCATCTACATAGTATCCAAATACGGTAGCACCTTTACCAGACTCTGCATTCTCAACTGCTGCCGTCAGACGTTTCTTCATGCCATGTCCTGCAAAAATATTATCTCCCAGCACCATCGCAACAGTATCATCACCAATGAATTCTTCACCAATGATGAATGCCTGTGCCAGTCCGTCCGGACTTGGTTGTACTGCATAAGACAGCTTCACACCAAACTGATGTCCGTCTCCAAGCAGTTCTTTGAATCTCGGTGTATCCTGTGGCGTAGAAATAATTAAAATATCACGGATACCTGCATTCATCAGTACAGACATCGGATAATAGATCATCGGTTTGTCGTAAATCGGTAATAACTGTTTGGATGTAACCATCGTCAGAGGATAAAGTCTTGTACCAGATCCTCCTGCCAAAATAATTCCTTTCATTTGAACCTCCTGCATATTACATGCTTCGATAGTGGGATACAAAAATCCCGGTCTTTTGTCATCTTATGATTGCATTATAAAAGGTGACCTTAGGTCACCTTCAAGTCTTTTTAGAAAATATTAAGATTTATTTTATCTTCTTCGAATTCTCATCATTGGTCTGTACAATGATATAATGCGGTCTGTTCTTCGCTTCCATATAGGTCTTCGCAATATACTGTCCCATAATTCCCAGACAAAATAATTGCAAACCGCCAATGAAAATGATAATACATACAATCGAAGCCCAGCCCGCTACCGGCACTCCAATCAACAGCTTCTTAATCACCACAACAAGCAACATCAAACCTCCCAGACAGGTCATACCTATACCAAACCACGATGCAATGCTAAGCGGCATCTGTGAGAAATTGATAATTCCGTCAATTGCATATTTTGTCAATTTCCAGAAATTCCATTTAGTCACTCCGGCTACACGTTCTACGTTCTCGTATTCCATCCAATAAGTCCGGAAACCTATCCATCCAAAAATGCCCTTTGAAAATCTATTGTGCTCCCCGATCTGGATAATAGCATCTACCATTTCCCGTTTCATCAACCGAAAATCTCTGGCTCCATCCACAATATCCGCATCCGAAATGCGATTGATCAGTTTATAAAACTGTCTTGCAAACCAGCTTCGGATCTTCGGTTCTCCCACGCGACTCACTCTTCTGGTAGCAACACTATCGTATTCTCCACTCTTCAACAGTTCCAGCATCTCAGGTAATAATGATGGTGGATCCTGCATGTCCGCATCCATCACTGCCACATAATCTCCTGTTGCATTGCAGAATCCCGCATACATGGCTGCTTCTTTTCCAAAATTTCTGGAAAACGAAAAGTATTTCACATGCGCATCCCTGGATGATAACTCTTTCATAATCTGAAGTGTCTGATCCCTGGATCCATCATCAATCAACAGTAATTCATATTCTTCTTTCATCTCTGCTATAACTCGAGTCACTTCTTTATAGAAAAGTGGCAATGACTCCTGTTCGTTATAGCAAGGTACTATAAGTGATAACATTATTAACTAGCCTCTCTATTTTCTCTTCACTACACAACGTTTTTTATAAAATGATATACCGTAGCACAATACCTGATCATAATCATCCTCGAATTCTTTTGCATACATCCGGTCATCAATCTGTTCAACCGCCGTCTGGCACACATTTTCCATCTGATCCAACGATATCGAAATCTTCGCTTCAAACACTACTACCCTCGCATTGACTATATCATATACAACAATATCACTACGACCTTCTCCATGTTCCCGGTTAGACTCTACCGGATATTCGGCTCCGGTAAAGATTCCAGCAAGAAATGCATGATAAAAATCTTCTTTGTAATCATGATAGCTGATGGTTTTTCGAAGCAATTTTGTCATTTCCTGTGCCAGTTTTTCAGAATCTCCCTGCCATACTGCGTGGAAAAGATCCGTCCGATTCCACAACTTTGCATTATCGTCAAACCACTTTGTAATCGTGCTTTCAAAAATCTCTTTAATTTCCGCATTCGGTATTACAAGCGCTGTCATTCCCTCTGTTATCGGCGCTGTCAGATCTGTCTCTCTTACTTTCGTCAAGTAACCTGTCAGATACAGAATACTCCACAGATTATCTTCGGAAGAATGAAGATAATCATATGTCAGATTCTCATCAATCTTCTGCACTATATACCCGCCTGAAAGCAATGTCTCAAGCTTTTTCGTAATACTATTTCCGGCATAATCAATAAAAGAACGGATAATCGCATTATCACTGGTATTCTTCCAGTAACTTGCCGGTACTGCGTCTGGTTTATTCTGCACATCCCGCATAAAATTCATAACGTCCCACGGGCAATACACATCCATCTTACCGAAATGATATCCATCATACCAGTTTTTTACTTTTTCTGCATAATCCTCAGCTCCTATGTCCTTTAATATCTGATCAACCTCTGACTGCGTAAAGCCAAAGCATTCATCATATTGTGAATCTGATATGCTGTCTGTCACGAAATTATTCGTACCGGTGAAAATGCTCTCTTTAGCGATTCGAAGACATCCTGTAACAACAGCGAAACGAAGAAATGGATTATCCTTCAATGCTGAACCCATAATTCCTTTCATAACGTCCAGCATTTCTCTGTAATATCCATTATTACTTGCCTTTGCGATTGGCACATCATATTCGTCCAATAATAAGATAACCGGTTTCTGATAATACTCCCGCATCAGCCGCATAAGCGTATAAAGGCTCTGACTAATCTGATTCTTATCTGCTGTTCCAGCTTTCAGATTCATAAATATTTTCCGGTCATCAGCATCCATTTCTTCCCGTTTAAGAAGATACGCGTGCTCTTTATATAAATTTGCAATCCGAATCGTCAGCCTCCCATACGCATCCTCAAATGTCAATCCGTCAATATCTTTTAAAGTCAGGAATACTACCGGCCACTTATTCATCCATTTCCCACATAAGGCTGAATCCTCCGAAACAGCTAAGCCGTCAAACAATTCTTTATTATCCTCTCGTATATCGAAAAAATGAGCCAGCATACTCATCCCCATAGTCTTACCAAAGCGGCGCGGACGTGTGATCAATGTAACCTTTGTTGCTGTTGTTTCAAGCAACTCCCGAATCAAAATTGTCTTATCTACATAGTAGTAGCCATTACTACGTATTTCTTTAAAATCTGACACTCCTACCGGAATATTATTCATTTTCTGCATTCCACTCCACCTCCATTAGATTCTCCCAACAAACACTCCTGCATCCTTTGTTATCCGAAATCCATCTTTCGTCTTCTTTCTCACATAACTGCGGAATTCACTGTATCGATCCGGCAGATACTGTCCCTGATTACCATGACAGGAAAGCACATAAGCGATTAACGGTTCCGGCTCCGGCACAACCAAGTAATCCTCATACTGCCTCCACTCGATCTTATCAAAATATGGCTTCAGGATATCGAATCCATTTTCTTTTCCAAACCTTTCATACAGATGCTCTGCCGATAATATAATATGCTCATCGAACTTCTGCACCAATTGGCTTACTTCTTTCATATGACTGCTGCCATAAGCTCCACACACAAATATGCCGCCTGGTTTCAATACTCTTCGAATCTCCTTGCAAGCCTGGCCGATATCTTCGCAGTAGAACAATACATGATTTGCTGTCACCACATCAAACATATTATCCTCATATGGAATCTCACCGGCATCTGCCGTCTGAAAATAAAATCGTTTATCCCTCACTCCGATTTCTCGTCTGGCATCTCTGAGCATTCCTTCTGAAATATCTGTCAGGTACAATTCTATCTTCTCCGGAAGTTTATCTTTGTTTTCCTTCCACAATTCACCATCACCGCATCCAAGTTCCAGCACTTTCATATCTGCTCTCAGATCCAACTGCTCATAAATCCACGGAAACCATCCCTGTGGATTCTGAGAATACAGACTGTGAAGATTAATTCTTGCCGAAATATTCGATGCATCCTGATACTGATTCTTCAGGCTCTTCTCCATACCGGTCAGATGGATCAAATTCAACATATTGCTCCAGTCTACCGTTCGTTCCGTCTGGATCACATCCATCGTATCCTGAATTGCCTGTTCTACCAACTGCATTTGTTCCAATCTGTCCTTCACAAGCTTTAACTGAATCCCCAGTGAATTCAGAAGAAAATGATAATCCACATCATCAATCGTCATTTCCCGGATATCATCCAGTGAAAATCCCAGATACTTAAGAAGCAGTATCTGCTGAAGTCTTGCAAAATCCTCATCTGTATAAAATCTGGCTCCCGCCTCACTCACCAGTGATGGCTTTAATATATTCTGTTTATCATAATATCGTATCGTCCGAAGGGTTACACCCGCCATACGGGCAAACTCCCCGGAAGAATAATAACCTGGTCTTTTCATCGTTGCTCTGATACTCCATACTGCACATATATTTTATTATAAAACAACTCCCGGCTTTCCACAACGGAAAACCGGGAATCCTCTCCAACACTCTATCACTACTTAAAAACTTTACTCAGCCATCTGATAAAAAAGATCACATAAAGGATAAATATTGCAGTAACAACAAATGTCTCCACATCGAATCGATGCGTTATCGTTCGTAAAACCATCACACCCTCTGCTTTTTCTCCCTTTACCTCGAGTGTTTTTTCTTTATCCGCTCCGGGAACCGCATATACGATTACCTGTGCATCCTTTTCACACTGCTCAGTTGTCAATTCAAAGGTATATTTCTTTCCTTTACATCCTGTAAGTTCATCAAACTTCAAGCCAAAAAATTTACCTGCCTTGATTTTTTCCAATGATGCACTTCCAGATGCTACTTTTTTACCATCTTCATCTTTCAGAACATAACTGATTTTCTTTTTATCAGCTTGTCCGGATACCGACATTTTTATATTTATGCCATCCAGCTTATCTTCTTTCGAAGTAAAACTCTGAGATACCATCTCACCTTGCTCCAACCCGATTGATGCATAGTTACTTGTATCTACTGTTCGGTCATATATTGCATTATTCTTATCCACAATAGCATACACACATGTAAAGGCTATCAGAATAACAGCAAGAATAATCCAGCTTAATTTCTTCTTCATTCTCTGTGCTCCTTATATTCTAATATGACGTTCTGTATATCTCAGCAATTTCCTTGCAATCGCCAAACATCCGTACATTACCTTTTTCCAACCAGACTACCTTATTGCATAATTCTTCTACCTGGTCAATACTGTGAGATACAAATAATAATGTCGTACCTTTATCCAGCATTTCCTGAATACGTCTCTGACATTTCTCCTGAAAACGGAAGTCTCCAACCGATAACACTTCATCGCAGATCAGAATATCCGGTGTGCCAATTGTCGCTATCGCAAACGCAAGTCTGGAAACCATACCTGATGAAAAATTTTTAACTGGAACATCTATGAAATCACGTAATTCAGAAAACTCTATAATTTCCTCGTAATGAGCTTCCATCTCCTCATGAGAACGTCCCATCAGTGCTCCATTAAGAAAAATATTCTCTCCTGCTGTCAGATCAAAATCAAACCCGGCTCCCAGTTCGATCAGAGGTGCCACCTCGCCCCGGACCGTAACAGAACCCTTTGTAGGCTTCAGAACACCTGCAATAATCTTCAGCATCGTACTTTTTCCACTACCATTTAATCCTATCAACCCCAATGCATCTCCCCGTTTAATACCGAAAGATACATCCTTCAACGCCCAGAATTCATTCGTAGATATCTGGCTTTTCAATGTCTTGATAAAATATTCTTTTAAGCTGTCCACTTTTTCAGATGCAAGCGCAAAACGCATAGACACCTGATCCACACTGATAATATCTGTATTATCCATCATTTTCTTCTCCTATATATCCAAGATAAATGTATCCTGACGCTTGTAGAACACATACAATCCAATTATCATTACCGCTGCCGTCTCAACTGTTGCTAACAAGACTGATCCGATACTCGGCAACATATTATTCAGCATAACATCTCTGAACATCATCAGAATATTAGTTATCGGATTCAGCAATACAATCTTCTTCAACCATTCCGGCAGAATTGACATCGGATAAATTACCGGAGTCAGATACATCAATGCTGTAACAAATACAGAATACAAATGCATGATATCGCGGAATTTAACTGTGATTGCCGATAATATCAGACCTACCCCTAAAGAGAAAAACACTATAAAAAATAGCGGTATCGGTGCAAGAAGAACTGTATAGTGCAATTCTACGCGCATAGCAAGCATCACAAAAATCATTGCGGTAAATGACGCCAGCAGATTGATCGAACTTGAAAAAATACGCGATAACACAAACATATATTTCGGAACATAAATCTTTTTAATCAATGGTCCATTCGCCACAATCGCCCCCATAGCATTTGTTGTTGCTTCGTTGTAAAAATTAAAAATCAACTGACCACTGAGCAGATAAACCGGAAAATATTCCACATCAAATTTAAACATATTAGAAAATACTACTGACAATACTACCATCATAAATAATGGATTTAAAATTGTCCAAAAAACTCCCAGTATAGATTTTCTATACTTTGTCTTAATGTCACGCATTATCAACTCGTTTAATAATGGTCGGAATTTTTTAAAATTCTGTATATAAGTCGACACTCTATAACCCTCCACTACTGTTCAAACTCATTCGCATAGAATAGCATACATCAGATATACATTTCAAGAATTTTATTCTGAATCACTTTCCAATCGTGCTCTTCAGCCGTCCTTCTTCCATTTTCAGCTAATTTTATCTGTAATGCCTTATCTGCGCATATCCTTTCAATCTGTTGCACCGCTTTCTTGATATCTCCCGCCGGATATAACAGACAATTATCCTCATCCCGCAGATACTCACTATTACCACCATTTGGCACAACAACAACACATCCTCCTGTTGCCATCATCTCAATCGGCGGATACGAAAAACTCTCCAGCAGACTTGTCTTCAGTAAAATATCACAAGCTTCATATATTTCTGACACTTTATCATACGGAATCCTGTGAAGAAAACGATCCACACGATACCATTCTTTCGGTTCTGCGTTATATGACATATACCAGATTTCATACTTGTCCACTGATAATTCACTTACAACACGGAATGCTTCATCCACATTTTTATGTTCAGCAGAACAGTCCCCTTCTATCAATATCTTTACTTTACCTGTAAAGTCACGCTTTCTTGCGGTAAACTTCTCAATCTCCAGACCATTAGGCGCATACAACGCTTTCTGTCCATACCACTCGTCCAGCCAATTCTGACACCATTTTGATATTGTTAGAAATTCCACATGATTATGCGGCAGATACGTTCTGTTTGCCATAATCCGCAATGGATCTCCCTCTGCATAAAAATCCGCTTCATAATTTTGGACAAGATAACATCTTCTATCAATATTAACATACTGTTCTACAAATGAGAGTGTTGTCCACATTGTAGCAACCGCACAGCCAATGTTTCCTTCCATTTCCGTATGTTTTATGCTCAACACAGGAAATTTCATTCCTTCAAAATCCAACCATCTCTCCTGATTATCTAACGTAAACAGTATCACATCTTTTCCAGCTTTTCTCAGCATAACAGCGTGTTTCAACGCCACTTTCATTCCACCGCTGATTTCAAGACCAGGAAGTACAAACACATAGTTTTTTGGTATCTCCTGCAACAACGTATGTACAAATCCCATAGCTCTTTTTACAGTCGTGTGATGCATTACACAATTGTCATATGCCTTATTTCCCAATCTTCTTCTATACTCTGGATCAAAAATCAACTTTTCTAATGCGTTCTTCCATTCTTCCTGACCAGAACACAACACTCCATCTACACCATTCTCTATAGAATCATGAAATGCACCTATATCACTTGCCACTGTCGGCACTTTCACTAACGCAGCTTCAACCCATTTATTTTCTGATTTTGCACGATTAAATATTGTATCTTCTAACGGTGCCAGATTAATGTCCACTCCTGCAATCATCTCTGGAAGTTTTTTCCAATCTGAAAATGGTAATTTCACAATCCGGTCTTCATATTTTTTCAATTCGTCAGGTATATCCAGTTCACCAACAACACAAAGCTCCACCTGCATATTACATTTCATGATATCTGCTATAACAGGCAATATCATTTGAAAGTCTGAATTATGTGTAATACTTCCACTAAAATAACCTATTCTAATCTTAGCTGGATGGACTTCATGTTCCCTTATAGCCTGTCTGGATAGATCTACCATCATTTCTGATGCAACATTCCGATTAACAATTACCTTTGGTACATATTTTTTCAATTCGTCTGCCAGACAACCGGTCGTTGTAACCGCCAGATCACACATTTTTACCAAGCGTCCCATATTCCTGACATTAGCATCATATGCCGCTTTATCTTCTGAACTCATTTTCTGAACATAGGTAATCTGATCGGTATACACAGTATCTATCACCAGATCATCAACATCATATATCACCTTTTTATTCATCTTTTTTGCCACTGTCACAAACTTGCCGATCAGTTCAGTACACGGGCAGCGAAAAAATACAAACACTCTGTAATATCGCAGATGGTTCATCGTTAATTCCTGAAAGTAAACTTCATCTGTCGAAATATTGCAAGCCTCCAGTTGCTCTCGCTGATGTGAAACCCTATAACGCCAAGGATGTGGAAGATCTTCCCTGCATCCGCTGATAAATAAAATATCTTTATATGTCAGTGTTCCAGAACTATGTGCTTTCACTTTCTTTTTCACAAAATTCTTCGTACGTGCAGCACATCCTGTAATTCCTTCTTCCGATAATGATTTTACAACTTTTGATATCATTGTCATATTTTGCATAATCCTATTCTATATTTAGCTTCTTTTTCTGATATTTCCTAATGTTCTCAATGGTTTTGTTATCTTCCAGCTTGTAGATCCCGCATACATCTGAATTTCATTACGTAGATTTTCTTTTTCAAACTCTAATAACTTAATTTCATCCTGCAGTTGTCTTTTCTGCATCTGTAAAATCGTATCATCATACAAATGATTCTCTAGCAATTTGTAATAATCTCTGATTCCAAAATTATAATCATTCTCCAGAACCTGCTTCATTTCTTCATCTATCATGAGTTCATGCAGACGGCGCAGTCCTGCGGGTGGAATTCCCGTCCACCCATCCTGAGGTCTGCACATCAGAAATGCTTTTTCACATTCCAGCTGCTTAGAATCAAGCACACCGGATTTACGAAAATACTTTCCAAAAGCCTTCACTAACAGATCATCTGAAAGTCCTTCAAAATAGTGTGCACGTAACTCCATATATTCATTAAATACCCTTATTTCTGCACCTTCAGACATATTACTCATATTAGTCGTCAGATTTTCCTGTTTTATAAATCTTCGAACTGCCATATACTTTTCCTGTATCACATCAATCCGATACTTCTTGGCAATGCGCATCCAGTAATCCAAATCATGAAGCTGGTTATAACCCGCATCATACTCTCCGATATCCTGCATGACCTTCCATTCCATAAGCACCGATGAATGTGCCAGACAATTACCTCTGAAATAAAACCGCTCTACTGCATCTGCCTGATCTACAAACGCTGCCTCATGTAACCGTACTCTGTCTGTTTCAATATGATTAATATTAACTCCATTTTCATCAATAAAATCACACCAGGTAAAACAAACTTTGCATTCCTTATGCTCTGCCATATAGACCAACTGACGTTCAATCTTTTCTGGATACCAGAGATCATCACTATCTAATCTTGCAACATAGTCACCCTTAATCTTTGCAATTCCATAATTAGTCGCTGCACAGACATGTTGATTTTTTTCAAGACGATAAGCCTCGATTCGTGGATCATCAAATTGATTAATCAATTGCCAGGACTGATCTGTCGATCCATCGTCCACTACAATGATCTGCATATTTTTATATGTCTGGTTTAATACACTCTTAAGAGTCTCTACTATAGTATCCTCGTGATTATAATTCGCAATTAATACACTTACCAACGGCTGATTCATCTTTTTATCCTCTCATATATAACTTCAGAATATCCGATTCAATATTCTTCCAATCTCTTGATTCTGCGGTCTTTCTTCCTTGCTTTGAAAGCTTCATCCGCAGCTTACTATCTTTACTTATCCTTTCAATCGCAGATACTGCATCACTAATCTTTCCTGCTTCATACAACAGACAGTTTTCTTCATTCACCAGATATTCAGTATTACCACCATTTGGCACGGCCACAACAAATCCACCTGTTGCCATCATCTCAATCGGTGGATAGGAAAAACTTTCCAATAGACTGGTTTTCAACAGGATGTCGCACTGTTCATACACTTCATGTACTTTACTGTATGGAACTTTATGCAAAAACTTGTCTACACGATACCAGTTTTTCGGCTCCGCATTATAAGACATATACCAGATTTCATACTTATCCGCTGATAATTCATTTACAACGCAGAATGCTTCATCTACATTTTTGTAATCAACCGCACAATCTCCTTCAATCAATATACGTATCTTGTCTTTAAAGGATCTTTCTGTATAATTGAATTCCTGAAGATTCATACCGTTTGGCGCATATAATGCATCCTGACTGTATTTGTCTTTCAGCCACCCCTGACACCATTTCGATATTGTCAAAAACTGTATCTCCCTTGTCGGCCTATAGGTTCGGTTCGCCAGACCACGAAGATGTATTCCAGCCGGATACAGATCTGTCTCATACCCTTGTACCAGATATCTGCGGTCTTCAATATTATAATATTTCTGAACGAAATCTAAGGTTGTCCACATGGTTGCTACTGCATGATCCATTTTCCCACAGAACTTATCTACATTCTGTCCAAGCACAGGAAAACGTTCGCCTTCAAATTCACACCATGGTGTATCCTCATTGTCATTTAAAACCAGGACATCATACCCTTTCCTTTTCAGCATACACATATGCTTGAATGCTACCATGATACCGCCACTGATATTAAGAGACGGTAACGCAAACACATAATTCTCTGTCATATACTTTTCCACATACTCAGCAAGAGGCATTCCCGTATATAATGTCACACAATGTTCTTTACAGTAGCGATAAGCATTGTCCGCAATTCTTTCTCTTTCCGCTTTATCAATAACCAGTCTGGTCAGATATTCTTTCCAGTCTTTTACATCATCACATAATAGTCCTGTGTTATTATGGTCTATCATTCTGGCAAATGCTCCAACATTGCTTGCAATAGTCGGCACCTTTACCAATGCCGCTTCCACCCATTTATTCTCTGATTTGGATTCGTTGAATACTCCACCTTCTAATGGCGCAATATTAATATCCACCTTGGCAATCAACTCAGGAAGCTTACGCCAGTCAACAAACGGATGTGCAATCACCTGAGATTGGAGTTCTTTCAATCCTTCCGGAAGGTCCAGTTCCCCAACAACATGCAGTCTTACATCAGGATTGTTCATCATCACATCCTGCAATGCCGGCAATATCATCAAAAAATCATCATTATGAGTCAGACTTCCACTAAAATAACCGATTCCTACAGTCTGATCCGTTCTCGTTTTTGAACGCCAGGCCTTTTCAGACAAAGCATACATCTCATCCGATGCTGTATTACGATTAATAAACACTTCTGGAACATAATTTCCAAGTTCTGCTGCCAGTCTTTCTGTAGTTGTAATCGCCGCCTCACACAGAGACAATGTTCTTCCCATGCGTCTTACGCCATCATCATACAATTCTTTTTCCGCTTTTGAAATAGTAGAAAGATAAGGAATCGTATCCGTATACTTTGTATCCACCACCAGATCGTCAATATCAAACAGTACTTTTTTATTTAACTGTTTTGCGGTTTTAATAAACTCTCCGATCACATCCGTATATGGACAACGGAAAAAAATAAATGTCCTGTAAAAACGAACCTGATCCAACTGTAAATCTGCATAGAAAACCTGTGCTGTTGAGATATTATGTGCTTCCAGCTGTTCTCTCTGATGAGTTACCCTATACCGGGTAGGATGAGGTACGCTTGCATCACATCCATTAATAAACAGGACATCCTTAAAAATACCTTCTGGTGTATATATTTCAGCCTGTGGCTGCGCTGTTCCCATAATTTTACGTTTTGCTTTTCTTAATACAGCGCCCGCACCTTCATTCTTCAAAGTGCGAACTGTTTTTTTACTTAATTCTTTCACATTTGCCATGATATCGAACTCCTATACTAAGCCAAACTTATCCCAAACAGGATGCGATGTATCATCTTCCTTAATCACCTGTCGATACTTGTTTTCAAATACCGTAATTGATTCTGAACTTTTCAAACCATTTATCTCTCTGTGAGATGTAACCATTTCTGCGAAAGGTGTCCACACATTGATTCTGTTACCCTTTTCTACTGCCCGAATGCAAAAATCAATATCTTCATATTCTGGAACCACATTATCGAAACCATTCAGTTCATCCCATATCTTTTTTTCAAACAGCATACATGCTGCTGTTACAAGGCTGACACGTCTTACATGAAGTAACATTGCTTCATATCCATCTTCTCTGACAGAATCATGTACACACAAGCGATATAATTTGTCTGGAAAATCCTCTCTCAGCGAAATACCAGCATATGCTATCGTCTCATCTTCATAATATATCTTTGATCCAACAATAGCCGTATCATCCTTCACCGAATACATCATCATTTCACGCAGCCAGTCTTTTCCTTTTGGATATACCTGCATATCCATAAGAACAATGTGTTCACCTGTTGCTTTCCCTATAGCCTGATTCCATCGTTCCGTTATTCCTTCTCTTTCAGAGATATCAACATGATTTAC
>CAVAVU010000105.1:0-10140 GCA_963592205.1 bacterium | reverse complement strand
ATCATACATAAATAATCAATCAAATATTATTTATCAATCATGATTGACAAATGGATAGTTATGGATTATTATGACGGTGTAAAATGTTTGCCAATTAAAATGTACTAAATCTATCAGGAACAAAGAGTTATATTTGGAAAAGAGGCTTATATGGAAAAGAAGACATCAACTTTAAAGAAAAATGTGTTTACACTGATACTATTGGCTTTTGCAGGTTCTCTTATTTATGGACTGCCGTATTATCGATATTATTTCTATGACACGTATATGTCTGTATACAATTTGACGAATACGCAGATGGGATTGTTGGGAAGCGCATATGGACTGCTTGGTATGATTTCTTACATTATCGGTGGTGTACTGGCGGACCGGTTTAATGCGAAGAAGCTGATCGTGATATCACTTTTGGCGACTGGTCTGTGCGGATTTCTGCATTTGTTTACGATGGATTTCTATGTACTGATCGGTATATATCTGATCTGGGGCGTTACATCGCTGCTGACATTCTGGCCTGCATGTGTCAAGATGGTGCGTATGCAGGGCAGCGGTTCGGAGCAGAGTCGTGCGTATGGTATTTTTGAGGGCGCGAGAGGTGCGATGAATGCGGGACATCTGGTGATTGCAACCGTTATCTTTGGTATCTTTGAGGCGAAGATGCTGCCGAAGATGGGAATTAATGCCGGTATTATCTTTTATTCTGTGTGTCCGTTAGTGGCAGGTGTGCTGCTTGCTATTCTGTTAAAAGATCCATCTAAGATGGAAGTATCAGCAGATATGGTAAAGAAAGAAGGCGGTTCATCCAAAATTTCAGTCAAGGATGTCATCAGCCTGCTGAAGATGCCAGCTGTATGGCTGATCGTAGGAATGGTATTCTGCAGCTATACATATAACATGTCTACATCATATTTTAATCCATATGCGACCAATATTCTGGGAGCAACAGCGGTAGTCGGAGTCATTGCATCTACATCGACACAGTATATCCGACCGATAGGAACTACAGTTGCCGGTTTTCTGGCTGATAAGTTCGGTAAGAGTACATTTATGATTATAGGCTTTGTGCTGATGATCACAGGAATGCTTTTTGTAATGGGAGCAGGACAGGTATCCGGAAGTACATCCGGAATCTGCATGGTCATCGGTCTGATCGTTATGTATATGGGAATTTATTTCTGCTTCGGTCTGCATCATTCTTTCATGAATGAAGGTGGTATTCCGGTAGAACTTTCCGGAACATGTGTAGGTGTAGTGTGTACACTTGGATATCTCCCGGAAGTGATCTGTTCACTGATCGCAGGAAAGATTCTGGATACATATGAAGGAATTTCCGGTTATTATATTTATTTCACATATATGATCGTCATTGCAGTGATCGGAATCGTGTGTTCTGTTATCTGGGGAAAGACATATGGAAAGCGCGCACGCGAACGTGCACGCCAGGAAGAATTATAGAAGGCTTTGTACTGCGATCAATAAAGCGTAAGAAAATTTGTACGCTTTAAGGTTTTAATCTCTTCAGCTGTATAAATAAGATGATCTTTCAGAGATTCCAACTTAGATACGCGTGTATCCATAGCCAGAACTTTAACAGTTACATTTTGATAATAAGAAGTAATACAAGACATCATGCCTGTGCGTGATGTCTTTTTTTTGAAAAATGACGGCAGGCGGATAAATACCTTATCAAAGGGCGGGACGATATTCGTGTACAGAAATTCAGACCCGGCATCCGTACATGACACAGAGCCGGTGTACAGATAATCAGCTTGCCGGTAGTCTTCGGCGTGGGCGGAATCCAAGTAAAGAATAGACTCCGGGGAGTCCGTTCTGGTTTCAATGGCTGCCTCGCGGATCAGATCAATTTCTTTATTATACCAGTACAGAAAAAGTGTATTGGCAAAGTGGTTGTGATATTTTTGGTAATCAGATGATTCGGAAACAGCAGTGTCGGGAAACAGGGTAGAGATATTAATGTTCAGGATCGTGCATATATCTGCCAGCACATCCAGAGACACTGCAATCTCTCCGGTTTCATATTTGGAAACCGTAGCGACACTTTTATTTAACTGCTGTGAAAGATCCTGGAGGGTTATGTGCTTGGCTTTGCGAAAAGCGCGGAGCTTACTTCCCAATGTAAGGTAAAAAGTATTATCGTTCATGGAATCACCCTTTCGATATGTGTTTATAGAAATTTCTCTAAGTAATTATATAAAATATCTATATCAGTATAGCATAAATGTTGCAATAATAAATCAATAAATTCAAGAACATGCAAAATATAAATAATTCATGTGCTAAACGACAATTATCTATCAATTATCGTGAAAGTAGAAAATAAATTGAAAATGCAAAGATTGATAAAAAAATGACAATAGAAAGTGGCGTTTTCGTGCAGAATTTTTCGTGATACGAAAAAAAGAATGCATAAAATTCTTGTTTTACAAAAAATGACAAGTTTGTCAAAAATAAGACGACATGTAATACTTTAGCCATAGTACAACAGGCAGACAAACGTACAATAAAGAGCAAACAGAACCAAAACAGAAAACAAATAGAAAAGGAGAATGGCTATGGCAAAACAAGAATTTAAACAGAAAAGAGTAATGTCAAGAGATGAATTTCCTTATGAGTGGGACGTGATTGAGAATGTCTGGATTCCGATGTCTGATGGCAAACGGTGCTCCGCTCGTATCTGGAGACCAAAATCAGATAAACCGCTTCCGGCAATTTTTGAGACACAGCCATATCGTAAACGTGACGGCATGCGCGGACGTGATGAACCAATGTACGGATATTTTGCAGGAATGGGCTACAACGTAGTCAGAGTAGATATGAGAGGTGCCGGTGAATCGGATGATTGCTTCTATGATGAATATCTGAAGCAGGAACAGGATGACGCAATCGATGCGATCAACTGGATCGCAGAGCAGCCATGGTGTGATGGTAACGTAGGTATGCAGGGCAAATCCTGGTCAGGATTCAACTCACTGCAGGTAGCAGCAAGAAGACCGAAACCATTGAAAGCAATCATCTGTATCGGATTCGTAGATGACAGATATACACAGGATATCCACTATAAAGGAGGATGTTTGTTAAATGATAATTTCTGGTGGGGCAATATCATGCTGGCATATATGTGCCGTCCGATTGATAAAGAGATCAAACCGGATACATGGTATGAAGAATCCATCAAGCGTCTGGAAGAAATGCCTCTGTGGCAGGCTAACTGGCTGAGACATCAGACAAGAGATGACTACTGGAAACATGGTTCTGTCAGCGTAAATTATGATGATATCCAGATTCCTGTGTTTGCACTGGATGGCTGGGCTGATTCTTATACAAACAGCGTGCTGACGCTGATGAGAGGCTTGAACACTCCTAGAAAAGCGTTGATCGGACCTTGGGCACATGTATTCCAGCATGATGGAATGCCACAGCCGGCAATCGACTACCTTGGCGAGGCTACAAAGTGGTGGGATAAATGGCTGAAAGGAATCGATAACGACACACTTGACTGCCCAATGGTACAGGTATGGCTGGAAGATTCCATGAGACCGGAAACTGTGCATCCGATTTCAGACGGAAGATGGATTGCATTAGACAGCTGGCCGTCAGCAGATGTTAATGACAAGACATTGTCGATGACATATGGCAAATTAATGGATACACCAAACGAAAAAGAAGAAATCGTTGATCTGTCTACGGTGCAGAATCATGGATTGTTTGCAAATGAGTGGATGGGAGCTGGCGTTCTCGGCGAGAGCCCGGCAGATATGAGATGTGATGACGGTATGGCAATGTGTTTCGATACCGATGTGTTGGAGAAAGAGGTTGAGATCGTTGGATATCCGACATTTACAGTAGAATTTACCGCAGATAAGCCGAATGCATTCCTGTATGCACAGTTAGATGATATTCATCCGGACGGAGCTGCTACAAGAGTTTCTTATGGACTGATGAACCTGACACACCTGGAAGGACATGAGAAGGTAACTTATCTTGAACCGGGCAAGAAATACAAAGCAACAGTAGAGCTGGATGTATGCGGACATAATTTCCCGGCAGGACACAGAATCAGACTTGCAATTGCCAATACGTTCTGGCCGATGATCTGGCCGTCACCGGAGAAGGTTACATTGAAGCTTGATCTGTCAACGGCTAAATTTACCCTTCCTATCTTTACAGGAAAAGATGCAAAGGGACCGAATATGGAAGCGAAGTGCGCACCGCTTACCCCAATGACAACTCTGAAGGAAGGACGCGTAGAACGTCAGATCACATACGATCTTCTTACCGATTCATGGACATCTATCACTGATGGAGTCGGAGGAGTATTCGGAGAAGGTATCTACAGATTTGATGATATCGGAACGGTAGTGGAGCACAACCTGAAGAGAATTCTTACAGTAAGCAATTCAGATCCGTCTGACGCACGTTATGAGATCATTCAGAAAATGAAGAATGGACGCGAGGGATGGCTGATCGACTGTGATATTGATGTCGTTCAGACAGCAGATAAGGAATACTTCTATATGACAGGATTCATGGATGCCAAGATCAACGGCGAACATGTATTCCACAGAGATTATGATGAGAAGATCAAGCGTAACGGACTTTAATCACATGTAATTATTGTACTTTATCAATATAAGGCATCTGGCAGCTGTGAGTTATCTTACAGCTGCCGGTTATAAAACAGCATGTTTATAACGGGGGAATGAGCATGAATAAATACAAAAAAATCGGCTTTTTTGAATTGATATTATTAAATGTATCTGCATTATACGGAATCCGCTGGATCGCGAAATCCGTATCTGACAGCTTTGGTCTGGGGCTTGGTGCAATTCCTATGTGGATTGCATTCATGTTTCTGTTTTTCCTGCCACAGGCTCTTATGTGTGCAGAACTTGCATCAGAATATCCTACAGACGGCGGTCTCCGTGAGTGGGTAAAAATCGCATTTGGTACCAAATATGGATTTATGGTATCGTGGCTGAACTGGACAGCAAAAGTATTCTGGTATGCATCATTTTTAACATTTTTTGCAATTAATTTTGCATACATGATTGGCAAGCAGGAACTTGCAGATAATAAAATTATGGTGCTGGTAATGTCTCTGGCGGTATTCTGGATACTGTCTCTGGCAAGTATGAAGGGGATGCGTTTTGGTAAGATTTTTACCAGTGTTGGTTCCCTTGGATCTACCATACCGACAATCCTGTTGATCGGAATGTCATTTCTGGCAATCGTAGTTTTGAAAAAAGCACCAAGTGCATCTACATATACTGCAGCAACACTGATTCCGAAGCTGAATATGAATTCTCTGGTAGCAATCTCAGGTATTACATTTGCATATACCGGAGCAGAGCTGACAGCTAACTTTATTTCAGATATGGAGAATCCAAAGAAAGATTATCCTCGTGCGATCTTTGTTGCAGCCTGCACAATCTGTGTATTATATGTGATCGGTTCAATCTGCATTACCATGTTGATGCCTACATCAGAGATTTTTGCATATACAGGTACACTGGAAGCATTGACTGTTGCATGTAACCTCCTTGGTGTTCCGTTGATTTTTGTACAGGTGGTTGCGTTAGGAATTGCGTTATCTATCTTTGGCGCGATCGTACTTTATATCGCACAGCCAACCAAGATGCTGTTTGGACAGGCAGAAGAAGGCATCTTCCCGGAGAAACTGACTAAGAATAACGAATATGGTATTCCGGATAAGGCGATCATTGCGCAGGCAGTACTGGTAACAATCCTGTTGGCAGGCGTGGCATTATTCCCAGCGGTTGAAACAATCTATAACGTACTTGTAACTATGACAGCGCTTACATCATTATTTCCATATGTTCTGCTGTTCCTTGCATATGCGAAGATCAAAAAAGAGAAAAAGGATAATCTGGATGTATATCAGCTGACAACCAATAAGTCTCTCGGCATTGGTATTGCATACTGGGAACTGGCAATCTGTACAGTAGCAATCGTATGCTCAGCACTGCCGGTAATGGGAACGGTAAGAGATAACATTATCTACGAAACAGAGATGATCGGCGGAGGCCTGCTTGTTATCTTGTCAGGTCTGTGGCTGTGGAAACGCTCCGGACTTAAGAATAAGGTGATCCCGATTAAGGATTATCATGCAGAGAAGGCTGACAGCGAGTAAAACAACGGATAAATATAGTAAATAAATGATGATGAAGGCGGATGTATGATTAATAAAGAAAGATTAGCCAGAGTGGTGGAAGAGATGCGGAAAGAACAGCTCTCACAGATACTGATCGCAGATGATCCGGCCATTTTATGGCTGACAGGACGCATCGTGAATCCGATGGAACGGTGCGGCGCTCTGCTGGTAAAAGATACTGGCGAAATACATGCATTTATGAATAACCTGTTCTGTTTTGAACCAATGGAAGGCATGATCATGCATTATTATGCAGACGGCGAGAATCCATACAAGATGATCGCAGATGAACTGGAACCTGGAAAGATTGGTTTTGACAAGAACTGGGCATCCAGGCACACGATTTCTATATTGGGGGAACGAGATGATCTGATTCCGGTACTCGGATCAGACCCGATTGATATCTGTAAGTCACGTAAAGACGATGCGGAAAAAGAGGCGCTCCGATATGCTGCGCATATCAATGATATGGCAGTTGAGTATGGCATTACACATATTAATCCGGATCTGGATGAGAAGACTCTGTCGGATATGATAGAAGTATTCTTTGAAGAACACGGAGCAGTTCAAGATATGCAGCTGCAGTATGTATGTTATGGAAAAAATGCAGCAGAACCGCATCATGGAGCGGAGAAAGGAGAGATGCTGAAAGAAGGAGATGCAGTACTGTTTGATCTGTGGGCACCGATTAATAATTACTGGTGTGACATGACCAGAACGGTATTCTATAAAAGCTGTAGTGAAGAACACCGCAGAATATATGAAATTGTAAAGACCGCCCAGCAGGCGGCGATTGACACTGTAAAACCCGGCGTGAAAATGTCAGCGGTCGATGCGGCAGCACGTAAGGTGATTACAGATGCAGGATATGGGGAATACTTCCTGACCCGAACCGGCCATGGCGTGGGCATGACTGTCCACGAACCGCCGGAGGCAAGTGCTTCCTGTGACCTGATTGCAGAACCGGGTATGTGCTTTTCGATTGAACCGGGCATTTATCTGAAAGATGATGTCGGAGTCCGGATCGAAGACCTGGTAATTGTGACAGAAGACGGATGCGAGGTGCTGACTAAGTATCCTAAGGATCTGCAGATAGTTGGAAACGATGAATCCAATTAAAGATTTATTAGCTTAATAGGAATAGGTCTGCTGTTACTCCTCCAGATTGGCAGCAGGTTTTTTTCTATATAAAAATATGCGAAAAAGTTATGCGAAAAAGTATGCGAGATATTCAAAGTAAATGCAACACTCCTTGAAAAAGGTAAATGCAACACTTACAGCAGTTCGAAAGAGCTGCTGTTTTTCCGTTTTTGTATGAAAGATGTGAGGATATGTAAATCAATAGGCGAAAATACGCATGCCAAATAGACCTGACATAGAACCTGTCAGGTTAAATGCAACACTCTTGGGTGTTGCGTTTACTTTGACGGATCAGAGCTATCGTAATAGTCCAGGAGTGAGGTCAACACTTTCGGGAGGAAGCTGCTTTAAACCTAAAAAAATGAAAAAATCTTCCGGGAGGGAAGCGTGCGCAAGATCATAAGGACATTTTCCAAAAAGGGATTTTCGGATGTAACTGTTGATATGATCAGTTGCCAGTGCCATAGCTGATTGCATGAAGTTGTCTAAGAAAGTTCCTTTTGGAACAATCCGGCGGAAAAGTTTATGGTTACATTCGCATTGCGCTTTCTGGTCGGAACGATTCGGTTCGCAGAAAAATACAGATGTGCGTTTTCCACCGAAAAAAGACCGTTCCATGCCAGTGATGTCTGCGAATTCAGAGCCGTTGTCAGTGAGGATAAGAGGGAAGCATGTAGCAAACAAATCTTTTCCCAGAGCCTGTTCAATCCGGTCAAGCATAGATACAACGGAAGAAGCGGTATGAGATTCTAAGATGAAGTATAGCTGCATATGAAATGGGACGAAATGCAGGCTTAAAACAGAACATAGATCTGTCTTTAAGCCTTCGATACAATCCATTTGTACAACGGGAACATCATGTTTCTGGATGTAAGAAAGGTAGTCGGAGTATAAGTGACCGCTTTTAGAGACAGAAGGAGACCGTTTGGGAGTTGCTTCGGACTTATGGCGTTGTCTGCGTTTTACAGTTTCAGGAAGATCAATGAGACGGGCATCAAGTTCGCAGTGATGTATAAGGCGTCGGAGTGTAGACTCGCTGATAGGAAGAGAATCCTTATTAGAATGAATGATGTGATAAATAGATTGACCCTGCATTACAAGAGGAGAGACGAGATCATTGATCAATTGAAGCTCTTGAGCAGAAAGATCAAAGCCATTGCGTGAATTGGTAAGAGTATCCAGATACTGCTGCTGTGCAGAAGTTGCGGAATAGAAACGCTGTTCAAAATGACAGAGCTTTCTTTTACTGCAGGAATTGCAAAGATGAAGGGGATGATTGATCAGGGAATCACAAAAGACCTGAATGTAGTCCTGGCAATACTTCTTGGCTTTGGAACAAAGCTTGCACTTCTTGGGACAGGAAGAAGCGCCGCAGATATGTCTGCAATAACAGGAAGAAGAATTGAGACAATCGCAATGTCTTGGAATGCGTACGGAAGAATGTTTTTTTAATTCACGGGAAATGGTAGAAGGAGACTTGTCAAGGCGAAGAGCAATGTGACGAGCAGAGAAGCCTTCAGAAATCATAGTTTCGATACGGACACGGTCTTCTAAAGTAAGGTGTTTTGAATTGGAAGTGTTCATAGGTAAATCCTTTCTAAAAATAAGATTAGCCATAGGCTAAGTATATTGGAAAAGAAAGATAGAAGAAAAGCAAGAGGAGAGGCAGAATTGTCAAAGTAAATGCAACACCCCTGACTTTTTAGAGTAACTGCAACAGGGTGCCCGGTTTACCTTGAAAAACTTCGTGCGAAAAAGTATCGGGAAAAGTACGGGAAAAAGCTTGACACACCGGGATGCGTATAATATAATAAGTCAGTATGACGATGAGAGAAACAGAATGCTCCAAAGCCCCGGAGGCTTCTGATTTCGATAGAGTTAATTGTTAAATAAGCAATGTAATGAATCACAGGAGGGAAACCAATGAAAACTTATATGGCTAATCCAGATAAGATTGAAAGAAAATGGTATGTAGTTGATGCAGCAGATTGCACATTAGGACGTCTGGCATCAGAAGTAGCAAAGGTTTTAAGAGGAAAGAACAAGCCGGAATTCACACCGCATGTTGATACAGGTGACTACGTAATCGTAGTTAACGCTGAGAAAGTTAAAGTAACTGGTAAGAAACTGAGCCAGAAAGTATATTACAATCACTCTGACTATGTTGGAGGAATGAAAGAGACTACTCTGGCAGAGATGATGGACAAGAAGCCAGAGCGCGTGATCGAACTGGCTGTTAAGGGAATGCTTCCAAAGGGACCTCTGGGAAGATCTATGATCAAGAAGCTTCATGTATATGCAGGACCGGAGCATGAGCAGCAGGCTCAGAAGCCGGTTGAACTGAAATTTTAATTAGGAAGGTCGAAAGGAGGATATAACAGTGGCTACAGCAAAATTCTACGGAACAGGAAGAAGAAAAAAATCAATCGCAAGAGTATATCTTGTACCTGGAACAGGTAAGATTACAATTAATAAAAGAGATATCGATGAGTATCTTGGACTTGAGACTCTGAAAGTTATCGTTCGTCAGCCATTAGTACTGACAGATACAGAAGGTAAATTTGACGTAATCGTTAACGTAAAGGGTGGCGGTTACACAGGACAGGCAGGAGCAATCCGTCATGGTATTTCAAGAGCACTTCTTGAGGCAGACGCTGATTACAGACCAGTACTTAAGAAAGCTGGATTCCTGACACGTGACCCACGTATGAAAGAACGTAAGAAGTACGGCCTCAAAGCCGCTCGTCGCGCACCTCAGTTCTCCAAGAGATAATTGGACGCGATTTTACAATCGAAAACCTCGAAAAACC
>CAVAVU010000104.1:0-20035 GCA_963592205.1 bacterium | reverse complement strand
ACCTGACAGACCCGGAAGCTGTTAATGAACTGGTTAATACGATTGTAGACAAATATGGACGTATCGATGTCCTTGTAAATAATGCAGGTATTTCACAGAAAGTAACTGTTGCAGATATGACATTAGATGATATCAAACGTATCTTTAATGTAAATATGTTTGGTCTGTTCCTGATCACACAGGCTGTATGTGAAGTAATGAAGAAACAGCATTATGGACGTATCGTACACCTGTCATCCGTATCAGGAAAACGTGGCGGCGGTATCTTCGGCGGAGCTCATTACTCAGCTTCTAAGGCAGCAGTACTTGGATTCTCTAAGAACCTTGCCCGTGAAGTATCTTCTTATGGAATTACAACAAACTGTGTATGCCCTGGACTGATCAATACAGAGATCTGGAAATCACTTCCAAAGGAACAGGCAGATGCTGTTATCGACGGAATCCCGATGGGACGTCCGGGTGAGCCACAGGAAGTTGCTGACGCAATCGTATTTCTCGCTTCTAAGGAAGCTTCCTATATTACTGGTGAAGAGATCGACATCAATGGTGGATCTCACATGGATTAAGTCAGACACTGAATCATCAACCCAAGTATTATCATGTTCTGAATAATCCTCCCAATGCATCCAGTCAGTGCATTGAAGAACCGGCTGTCTGAAGTTCAGGCAGCCGGCTTTTACTGTCAGCACATTTTGCTCATAATATCAGAAATAGGTTGAAATATTGTCAGGAATCCGTGTATAATTAAAGTCAACAAATAATGAATAACATTGGATGTTAAGAAAGGAATGAACAGATGGCCGAATACTTAAAAAAAATAAACAGATCATCTGTCGTACAGCGTGTGATCGATAGGCTGACAGAAGCAATCGTCAGCGGGGAACTGAAGCCGGGAGACCGTATCCCGACAGAGATGGAACTGGCGGAGCAGATGGGGGTAGCCAGGAATTCGATCAGAGAAGCTGTAAAAATACTTGTATATATCGGAGTGTTGGAGATACGACGCGCAGACGGAACATTTGTCTGTGACGGATTCTCTGAGAGCCTGATCGATCCGATGATTTATGGAATTATATTGAATCAACAGAACGAGCAGGATCTGAATGAATTGCGGACAATGATCGAAAGTGGTGTTATGCGTCTTGCAATAGAGAAAGCATCTGATGAAGAGCTGGCAGCATTGAAAGAACATCTTGGAGTTATGAAGACAAGTATGACGCGGAAAGATCCGGACGTAGATGAGGTGTTTGAGATTGACAACAAGTTCCATGATATGATCGCAGACATGGGACACAATGCAATGGTATTGAAGATTAATGCAATTACGCGTGTACTGACACATTCTACCAGATATTATTCTGTAAAAGGAATGTTGGAATCCGGACGCGGAGAAGAGTTGTATGAAGCACATGAAGAGGTATATCATATGCTGGAGCGCAGACAGGTGAATGGAGTATATGAATCGATTGCAGGTACATATTTTTTGAATGCATACGAACATTAGAAAGATTAGAATGGAAAGGAGCCGTTAGAAAACGGCTTCTTTTTAGTTGCTGCAGCCAGACGAAAGGAATTGGTTTACAGAACATTTACGAAAGCTTAACGCTGATGCGCTATCTTGAAATGCCAGTGACATATATACTCTGATAAAGAACTTTGAGATATCAGAAGTATATTATGTTGAAGGAGAAATATCATGAGAGGAATGAAACAAAAAGTAATCACAGCGTTGATGATCGCGACGTTAGCCTGCTCGCAGGGGACGGCAGTGTTTGCAGAATAAGAAAATTTATCAACGGTCGAAGATACCGAACAGCCAGTATCAGAAAATGGCGATGTGGCGGAAAGTGTTTCAATATTAGAAGAATCGGTTGATAGCACGAAAAATGAAGCAGTTGTATTAGCAGAAGAAAGCGTTGCTGTAGGGGATGAGATTGTATCAGAAGGAATGACTTATGTGGTGACCAAAGTGGCTTCCGGCACCACACATGGTACAGTGAAGCTTACAAGTGGACAGACAGTCAGTGGAAATGTCACGGTTCCGGCAATGGTTCTGGCATCTGGAGGAAAGTATGATGTGACAGAATTAGGTGATAACGCATTTAATGATAATGCAGGATTAACAGGAATTGATCTGTCAGCCACAGCAGTAAAGACGATCGGAAAATATTGTTTTATGAATTGCAGCAATCTTGCATCGGTCAGATTCACAGATAATACAGCAATCTATTTGAAACTGGATACAAGAGCATTTGCTAATTGTACATCTCTGAAGAAAGTGCAGTTCGCATCCGTGCAGATTCTGAAAGCAGCGATTCCATTTATTGGTTCCGGAGTGGAAGAAATCACGATCATGAATCCGATACAGCTTGGAGCAAATGCATTTTCAGGAATGCCAAGTGGATTTGTACTGAATTGTCCGAATAAAATTGCGACAGTCAGTAATATTGATGCCGGTATGTTTGGCACAACACAGAATGTGACATTTCTGGTTCCAAATGCTGATCTAAAATCAAGAATGGAAACAAAGTTTGCATCTAATAAAAAAGTGACTGTAAAATTGGCAAATGAAGATGTGGAAAATGTTGGCGTGCTGGTAAAAGACGGTACCGGACAGATCGTTGCATATACTTCTCTTAAAGAAGCGTTCCAGGGAATTAACGAGAGCAGTAGCGAAGGACCATTTGCGATTACCGTATGTCAGAGCAGTGAATCCATTGTATGGCCTGCAGATACAGCGATGCCGAATAAAGCGGTTACAATCGATTTTGCTAATAATAGTGCAGAGTTTCCGACAGATATCACGCTACGTGCACCACTTACAGTCAAGAACATGAATAATTTTACGAATGCAGATAAGAAAGTACTGTGCAATCTGAACGCAGGTGGTTATCCATTTGTAATGGAAAATGGCGGAAGCTACGGATTCAGTACAATTACCGGCAATGATCTTATATTTAGCGGAACACTTCCGGGAAGTGCACCGTCTGCCGGAAATCAGCGGTTTTGATAAATTAGCTTTAAATGATGCCTATATGGAAGCACAGGCAGAACAGTTGACAGATTTAAATATTGTAATGGATGATGGTGGATTGAAGATAGACGGAGCAGCAGAGTGTACTTCTATAACTGGAAATGGACAACTCCTGCTGGGAGAGAATGGTTCTCTGACAGTGACTGAGACAGCAGAAGGAACATTCCTGGGAGCAGACGGTAATGGGGTTCATGTGCATAAGTATGAACTGAAGAGTGATGCGGATAAGCACTGGAAAGAATGCGCATGCGGTAATACCAAAGATGAAGAAGCACATATGGGCGGACAGGCAAGCTGTAAGGAAAAAGCAGTCTGCGATGTATGCGGAATAGCTTATGGCGAGTATGATCTGAATCATCATGAAGGCGGTACAGAAGTAAGAAACAGCAAGCCGGCAACGACAGAAGAAAAAGGATATACAGGAGATACGTATTGTCTTGGATGTAATACTCTGTTGGAAAAAGGTGAGGAAATACCGGTATTAGCGGACGAGAAAAAGGAAGACACAAAAACAGATCCAAAGAAAGACAATGTTGTTAAAAAGGATAGCATGAAAAAAGCACAGCCGGTTCAGAAGCATGGTAAAGTAAAGACCGGTGATACTGCATCGTTATGGGTAGGGCTGATGACTTTGGCGGTATCATTTGGCGGAATTGTTACCGTAAAAAGAAAACACCATTAGGCTGAAAATACAGACAGATCAAAAAATATCCAGACTCGAAATTGCCGGGGAAAAGGGCTATAATGACAATAGTGAAAGATATGGAGGATTAGGCATATGTTAAATATTGTATTATATGAACCGGAAATCCCGGCAAATACCGGTAATATCGGACGTACCTGTGTGGCAACAGGAACGAGACTTCATCTGATTGAGCCACTGAGCTTCCGTCTGGATGAAAAGAGCCTGAAGCGCGCGGGAATGGATTACTGGAAAGATCTTGATGTAACAACTTATATTGATTTTAATGACTTCATGGAAAAGAATCCGGGAGCTAAGATCTATATGGCCACAACCAAAGCACCAAACGTGTATACCGATGTGGAATACGAGCCGGACTGCTATATCATGTTTGGAAAAGAAAGTGCAGGCATCCCGGAAGAGATACTGGTGGAACACAAGGATGACACCATCCGTATTCCAATGATCGGAGATATCAGATCGCTGAATCTTGGCAATTCTGTGGCAATCGTGCTGTATGAGGCACTGCGGCAGAATGGATTCAAGGGGATGAATCTGGAAGGACATCTGCATCGGTTGGAGTGGAAGGATTAAAAGAACATGAGCCGGGCAGCAGTCCGGCTCAATTACTACTATAATTTATTTCTTCTTCAACTCAGGAATATAATTCCTGCAAGCTTCGACACTACCCTCGATGAATGCGTCTTTTTTCAGTGGCAGCAGTACACCGCCTACAAGCTGGAATACGAAGAAGCGTTCTGTCTCGAAGACTCCGCGGACATCGTTCTTGCGGAGATCTATGTCTGGTTTGTTATTTTTATAAGAACGGATGCGTGTGCCTTCAATTGTGATCATGAGATCGTATCCTTCTTTTGGGTTACTGTCGCGGAAAGCCTGGATCGCAGCTTTTTTATTTTTATTTGTGCTGACCAGTGAAACAATCGTAGCAATCACGCACAATGCAGCGATGATTGCAAATAGGATGCAGAGCACACCTTTGTGGGTGTTGTATTCCCTCCAGGTAAAGAATGCGCAGATCAGTGCAATGATGATCAGTGTAATATAGTTCTTGTAGGTCTGTGCGGCATAGCCGTCCTGTACTTCCACCATCAGCGGATCAGTGTACTGGTACTGATTCACAATGGCGGTTGATTTTTTTGATGATGCCATAATAAACTCCTTCGTATAGCGGCTGTCAGCCGTAATGATTGATTTCATTATAACGGATGCGGACAGGAAAGGCAATCACGCAGGCGCGGATTCTGCATATAATGAATCAGAATGACAGTCGAATCGCAGGAGGAATTACGGATGGATCAGAAATTACCATATTATATGGCATATCCTACACCACTATTATATGATGATGAGCGCAGAGACCGGATGGACTTTGAATATATGAAGAGTATGTATCCGGATGCGGCGAAGCAGCTTCTTCCATATGTAGAGGACGAATGTGACCGTGTTGCATATGAAGGAAGTATGATGTTTGATGAATATCCAGATCAGCTTCAGATGTTGTTGATGGGCAGACGAGTGTATGACAGAGCAGAAAAGGACCAGGTGATCGAAGGATTGATCCGGAGTGAAGGGAAAGGTGCGGACGAATCATGGATCTGTGATCTGATTCAGGTAATGCTTTATCAGGAAATCTACAAACGGCGCAGCGATCAGCGCAAATATAATCAGAAATATTATCAGGGAATCGTATTTCCAAAAGAGTAGTATAAAAAAGGTTAGTCTTGTGTGGAATGCAGGGCATATGCTATACTGATTGCGCAAAAAGAGACAGAGCAGAAGATAAGGAGCAGATGCATGGATAATAATATGAATAATATTATACTGATCGGTATGCCGGCATCAGGTAAAAGCACAGTCGGAGTTGTATTGGCAAAAAGACTTGGGTATGAATTTATAGATACGGATCTGTTGATTCAGAAGCAGGAAAATGCATTGCTGCGGGAAATCATTGCAGAAAAAGGGGAGGATGGTTTCCTGGTGATCGAGGATCAGGTGAATGCGGATGTTGAAGCCGAACAGTCGGTGATCGCGCCGGGAGGAAGCGTGGTCTACTGTGAAAATGCGATGAAACATTACAAAGAGATCGGTAAGGTTGTATATTTGCAGACCAGTTATCAAACAATAAAAGAAAGAATCGGAAATCCAAAGAAACGGGGTGTCGTATTGCGCGAAGGACAGACACTGGAGGATCTCTATGAAGAACGCAGAGTATTGTTTGAAAAATACGCGGATATTACAATTTCAGAAGATGGATTGACATTGTCCGAAACTATTGATAAAGTAGTAGAGGTTTTCGGGCAGGAATAGTATTGGTAATTGTTACGAAAATCTTACGGGGTTGTAAAAATATTTTACAAATACTTATTGCTGATGTATACTAAATTATACGAATAATGTTATTAGATTGAAATTGGATTTACGTGCCATATGTATTTGGACATAAAGGCGAGAGTATAAATAGAAAATAATTGAGGTGCAAAATGGAACAGTATATTATCAAAGGCGGCAATCCGCTTGTTGGGGAAGTGGAGATTGGCGGAGCTAAGAATGCGGCTCTGGCTATTCTTGCGGCAGCTATTATGACTGACGAGACGGTTTTGATCGATAATCTGCCAGATGTGAATGATATTAATGTATTATTGGACGCTATAGCCGGAATCGGCGCATCCGTTCACCGTATTGACAGACATACGGTAAGGATCAATGGAAAAGGTATTACGAATTTCGATATTGAATACGAATACATCAAGAAGATCCGGGCGTCATATTATCTGCTGGGTGCGTTACTCGGCAAGTACAAGAAAGCAGTTGTGGCGCTTCCGGGCGGATGCAACATCGGAAGCCGTCCGATCGACCAGCATCTGAAAGGATTCCGTGCTTTGGGAGCTGATGTTGAGATTGAGCATGGTAAGATTATTGCAGAGGCTGAGAAGCTTGTCGGCAAGCATATTTATTTTGATGTTGTCAGTGTAGGTGCTACGATCAATGTTATGATGGCAGCAGCGATGGCTGATGGACTGACAATTATGGAGAATGTGGCAAAAGAGCCGCATGTAGTAGATGTAGCGAACTTCCTGAACAGCATGGGAGCCAATATCCGCGGTGCCGGTACTGACGTGATCAAGATCCGTGGTGTGCGTTCACTGCACAGAACAGAGTATTCTGTGATTCCGGATCAGATTGAAGCCGGTACATTTATGTTTGCGGCAGCAGCTACCAAGGGTGATGTGACGGTCTGTAACGTCATTCCGAAGCATCTGGAAGCAACGATTGCGAAGCTGGTAGAGATTGGCTGTGAAGTAGAAGAGTTTGATGATGCGGTACGTGTGGTTTCCAAGGGAGGACTTACCAGTACCCATGTAAAGACATTGCCATATCCGGGATTCCCGACAGATATGCAGCCACAGATTGGTGTTACACTTGCTCTTTGTAAAGGGACAAGTATGATTACAGAAAGTATTTTTGAAAACCGTTTCAAATATCTGGATGAGCTTGCACGCATGGGCGCCAGTGTCAAGGTGGAAGGTAATTCTGCTTCGATCGAAGGAGTGGAGAAGCTTTCGGGAGCACGCGTCAGTGCGCCGGATCTCCGTGCGGGAGCAGCGCTCTGCATTGCAGGACTTGCGGCAGATGGCATTACGATCGTAGATGACATCGTATATATCCAGAGAGGATATGAGCGGTTTGAAGAGAAGCTGAGAAGTCTGGGAGCTGTGATCGAGCGTGTCAGTACTGAGCGTGAGATCCGCAGATTTACATTGAAGGTCAGCTAGAGACAATTAAATATTATATGACTTACTCTTATTCAGAGCAGTGGAGATACAAAGGATCTGAGAAGCTGCGGCAACCCCCATTGGAGGAAGGTGCCAACCTGAGCGAGCGAATCGAACAATAAGAGGATTGGTTTATAACTACGAAATAAAGCAGTCCACTTGGTGGGCTGCTTTTTGTGCAATATGTGAAAACGTTGATTGCACATCGAGCGGGCGCAAGCCTGATCGACAATATATAATCATGCAACTAATAAAAAGATATATTTACACCACAGAAAGGAATACAAGAAGATGGAAAAAAGATTATTTACATCAGAGTCAGTAACTGAAGGACATCCGGATAAAATGTGTGACCAGATCTCAGATGCAATTCTGGACGCACTTATGGAACAGGACCCAATGAGCCGTGTGGCTTGTGAGACATGCACAACGACAGGTCTTGTTATGGTTATGGGAGAGATTACCACAAAAGGCTATGTGGATATTCAGAAGATCGTGCGTGACACAGTACGTGAGATCGGTTATACCCGTGGCAAATACGGATTCGATGCAGATACCTGCGGCGTAGTCGTAGCACTGGATGAGCAGTCCAGCGATATTGCTATGGGTGTTGACAAAGCGTTGGAAGCAAAAGAGCATACCATGTCTGATGAAGAAATCGATGCTATCGGAGCGGGAGACCAGGGGATGATGTTTGGTTACGCTTCTGATGAAACAGAAGAACTGATGCCATATCCGATCGCGCTGGCGCAGAAGATGGCTATGAAGCTTACAGAGGTAAGAAAGAATGGTACACTTCCATATCTGAGACCGGATGGAAAGACTCAGGTTACGGTAGAGTACGATGAGAATGACAGACCGATCCGTCTGGATGCAGTTGTACTTTCTACACAGCATGATCCGGAAGTGACTCAGGAGCAGATCCATGAGGACATTAAGAAATACGTATTCGATGAGACAATCCCGGCTGATATGGTAGATGCGGATACCAAGTTCTTTGTTAATCCGACCGGACGTTTTGTAATCGGCGGACCTCACGGTGACAGCGGATTGACAGGACGTAAGATCATTGTAGATACTTACGGCGGAATGGCTCGTCACGGCGGTGGCGCATTTTCCGGTAAGGACTGCACCAAGGTAGACCGTACAGCAGCTTATGCAGCACGTTACGCAGCTAAGAACATCGTAGCAGCAGGACTTGCCAGAAAGTGTGAGATCCAGCTGTCTTACGCAATCGGTGTGGCTTGCCCGACATCTATCAGAGTAGATACATTCGGAACAGGAAAAGTGTCTGATGAGAAGCTGGTTGAGATCCTGAGAGAGAACTTTGACTTCCGTCCGGCAGGCATGATCAAGATGCTGGATCTGAGACGTCCGATCTACAAGCAGACAGCAGCTTACGGACACTTTGGCCGTACAGATATCGACCTTCCATGGGAGAAGACAGATAAGGCAGATGCTTTAAAAGCATATCTGTAAGAACGGATTCCCGTTTTATAAAAAGTTTAGAAATGTTTATGGGTGCTTTGGTGAGAAGCACCCATTTTTGTGCTATGATAAGATTAACTTTTGGATAAAGAGGTTATTGCTTATGAAGCTTAAGACAAGACTGGTGGTTGCATTTCTTACCGTCGTGATTCTGCCGGTTATCTTATCGGGAAGTATTATATTTGCGGTAGGAAAGTACCAGATTAACTGTATAGAAAAGACATACGGCATCAGTGAGACTTCGGTCGAAAGCCTGTCGAATTCGATCAAGACACTGGGAGAGTTGACAACGAAGCCATACAGAGAATTGTGTAATGAGATCGACCAGACATCGGAGAAGATGGAAGATGCGGCATTTCTGGAGCAGATCAATCAGGAACTGGAAGAGAAGAAGTCGTATCTGCTGGTGCGCCGGAATCATACGATCGCATATGTAGGTACTGACTATGAAGAAGCAGAAGCGGTGATCAGCCAGCTGCCGGAGTATGATGAGAACAGGAACTCGTCGGAGAACAGCATTTATCTTGGAGGCAAGGCACAGGCGCTTGTGAAGCAGATCGACTTCCGGTATGAAGATGGCGAGGAGGGCAGTGCATTTCTCGTGACAGATGTGGGGACCGTGATGCCGGAAGTACGTGCAATGGCAAGAGATATTGTGATTATTGTTGTACTGATCCTGCTTATTACGATCGCGGCGCTGATCGTGTGGATATACAGAGCGGTCATGCGACCGGTGGCAAAGATTCAGCAGGCGGCAGAGAATATCAAGAATGGTAATCTGGATTTTGAGATGCCAAAGGCTGAGAATGATGAATTTGGTCAGGTATATCAGGATTTTGAAGAGATGCGCATTCACCTGAAGGAGAACGCGGAGGAGAAGATTCAGTTCGATAAAGAGAACAAGGAACTGATCAGTAACATTTCCCATGATCTGAAGACACCTGTGACCACGATCAAAGGCTATGCGGAAGGTATCATGGACGGTGTGGCAGATACGCCGGAGAAGCTTGACAAATATGTGCGGACGATATACAACAAGGCAAATGAGATGAACACACTGATTAATGAACTGACGTTGTATTCCAAGATTGACACGAACCGTATTCCGTATAACTTTAATACGATTCCGGTTAATGCATATTTTGATGATTGCGCGGAAGAGCTTTCTATGGAGCTAGAGTCTAAGAACGTAGAATTTGGTTACTTTAATTATGTAGAAGGCGATGTGAAGATCATTGCAGACGCAGAGCAGATCAAGAGAGTAATCCACAATATTATCAATAATTCTCTCAAATATATGGACAAACCGAAGGGTATAATCAACCTGCGTGTGAAGGATGTTGGAGATTTTGTGCAGATAGAACTGGAAGATAATGGCAAAGGTATCGCGGCGAAGGATCTGACGAAGATCTTTGAACGGTTCTATCGGACAGACGCTTCCCGTAATTCGTCTAAGGGTGGAAGTGGCATTGGCTTATCCATTGTAAAGAAGATCGTTGAGGAGCATGGCGGCAAGATCTGGGCGACCAGCCGGGAAGGCACTGGCACGACCATGTACTTTGTATTAAGAAAATATCAGGAGGTACCGATTCATGAGTAAGATATTAATAGTAGAAGACGAGGTAGCAATTGCCGATCTGGAAAAGGATTATCTGGAGCTATCCGGATTTGATGTAGAAGTGGCGAATGACGGACTGATCGGTTACCAGAAAGCGATGGAAGAGGATTATAATCTGGTAATTCTGGATCTGATGCTTCCGGGCATGGATGGATTTGAGATCTGTCGTAAACTCCGCGAGGAGAAGAATACACCGATCATTATGGTGTCTGCAAAGAAAGATGATATCGACAAGATCCGAGGTCTCGGACTGGGAGCCGATGATTATATGACGAAGCCATTCAGCCCGAGTGAACTGGTGGCAAGAGTGAAAGCGCATCTGGCGAGATATGAGAGACTGATCGGCAGTGCGGCAGAGGTGAATAAGGTCATCGAGATCCGTGGACTGAAGATCGATACAACAGCCAGAAGAGTATGGGTGAATGGCCAGGAGAAAGCATTTACCACAAAAGAATTTGATCTGCTTACATTTCTTGCAAGTCATCCGAATCATGTGTATACTAAGGATGAACTGTTCAGCGAGATCTGGGATATGGAATCTATTGGAGATATAGCGACGGTAACGGTTCATATCAAGAAAATCCGTGAGAAGATCGAGATGGACACATCCAACCCTCAGTATATCGAGACGATCTGGGGTGTGGGATACAGATTTAAGATGTAATGAACGTGTAATTATTCAGGCGGGTTCCGATTGGAATCCGCCTGTTTATGCAATAAGCTGCTATGCAGAAATTGTGCTTGCAAAGTAGCGATAAGAATTATTTTTGAAGATTTAGGAGAATACTATGATTACCAGTACATCCAATGCAAAGGTAAAAAGACTTGTGAATTTGAGAAAGAAACGGAAAGCCAGAGATGCAGAAAAGGTGTTTCTGACAGAAGGACTCCGGATGTTTGAGGAAGTGCCGGAAGAGAGACTTCTGGAAATCTATGTGACCGAGCATTTCTATAAAAAGGAAAAAGCACTGGTGGATGCAAAGCATAAAAGGAGTGGATGCCAGTTAGAAGTATTGACAGATACGGTAATGAATTTTGCATCGGACACCCAAACACCGCAGGGCGTGTTGTGTGTGGTAACACAGGAGAACCAGGGCGAGAAATGGCTTGAACAGGAAATGGATCATCCGGAACATACACCGCTCATTATGCTGTTAGATAATCTTCAGGATCCGGGTAATATGGGAACAATCCTGCGGACTGCAGAAGCTGCGGGTGTGACAGGAATCATCATGAGTTCTGACTGTGTGGATGTGTATAATCCGAAGGTGATACGTTCTACGATGGGATCGGTGTTCCGTGTGCCGTTCGTATATGTGGAGGATGTGACCGATGTGATTCTGCAGATGAAAGAGCACGGCATCCGCACCTATGCAACACATCTGGCAGGAGAACTTGCATATGATGAGCCGGATTATCGTGAGCCGTCTGCATTTTTTGTAGGCAACGAAGGCAACGGTCTCAGAGATCAGGTGGCAGAACTTGCGGACACGTATATCAAGATTCCGATGGCTGGTCGGGTAGAATCGCTGAACGCGGCAATCGCAGCTACGGTCGTGATGTTCGAGGCAGGACGGCAACGTCGGCATTGACTTTTGAAGACGGAATAATTATAATGATACCAACCGTTAGGGAACCATAATCGAAGGAGGGATTCGTATGGAGACAATGGGATGGCTGATCATATTTATTGTGCTCATTGTGATCGAACTTCTGACCATGGGACTTACGACGATCTGGTTTGCCGGAGGTGCGCTGGCGGCGGTTCTGATGTCAGTTTTAGGCTTTGGAATGCCGGTACAGATTGTGGTATTCATCATCGTATCGGTGCTGCTTCTGGTACTGACGAGACCGATTGCGGTGAAGTATTTTAACCAGAACAGACAGAAGACGAATGTGGAAAGTCTGATCGGACAGCAGGCATTGGTACTGGAGGATGTGGATACACTGCATGCATCAGGACAGGTAGAGGTGAACGGACAGATCTGGTCGGCTAAGACAGAAGAGACGTCTGGATTCATTGCAAAAGACACGGTCGTGATGATCCAGGGGATCCAGGGAGTTAAGTTAATCGTAAAGGCGAAGGAGGATTAGCCATGTTGAGAGGTATTTTCAGTATTTTAGGAATTCTGATTCTTTTGATTGTGATTGGAGTTGTAGTATCCTGCGTACGCATTGTACGGCAGGCACAGGCATTAGTAATAGAGAGACTTGGTGCTTATCAGGCAACCTGGGGCACAGGACTTCATGTGAAGCTGCCGATTGTTGACCGTGTGGCAAGACGTGTGGACCTGAAAGAGCAGGTAGTAGACTTTGCGCCACAGCCGGTAATTACCAAAGATAATGTAACGATGCGTATTGATACAGTTGTATTTTATCAGATTACAGATCCGAAGATGTTCTGCTACGGTGTGGCGAATCCGATCATGGCGATTGAGAATCTGACGGCGACAACGCTTCGTAATATCATCGGTGATCTGGAACTTGACCAGACACTGACGTCGAGAGAGACGATCAATACCAAGATGCGCGCATCTCTGGATGTGGCAACCGATCCGTGGGGCATTAAGGTGAACCGTGTAGAGCTTAAGAATATCATTCCACCGGCAGCGATTCAGGATGCGATGGAGAAGCAGATGAAGGCTGAGCGTGAGAGACGTGAGGCAATTCTTCGTGCAGAAGGTGAGAAGAAGTCTACGATCCTGGTGGCAGAAGGACATAAGGAATCCGCTATTCTTGATGCGGAGGCTGAGAAGCAGGCTGCAATCCTGCGTGCGGAAGCAGAGAAAGAAAAGATGATCAAAGAGGCTGAAGGTCAGGCAGAGGCTATTCTGAAAGTACAGCAGGCCAATGCAGATGGTATCCGTTTCCTGAAGGAAGCAGGAGCTGATGAGGCAGTGCTTACGATGAAGAGTCTGGAAGCATTTGCCAAGGCAGCAGATGGTAAGGCTACCAAGATCATTATTCCATCTGAGATTCAGGGAATCGCCGGACTGGTGAAGTCAGTGACGGAGATTGGAAAAGATGCAACAGAAGACACAGCAGCCAAATAAAGCAGACTGCCTGTTTTCAATAAATACAAAGGAAAAGGGGAAAGAGACATGGACTTAAAAGGACGCAGTTTTTTGAAATTACTTGATTTTACACCGGAAGAGATTCTTTATCTTGTAGATCTGGCACAGGATCTGAAAAAAAAAAAAAAAAAAGGCATCAGAGGTAATAGCCTGAAGGATAAGAACATTGCACTTATTTTCGAAAAGCCGTCTACCAGAACCAGATGTTCATTCACAATCGGCGCACAGGAAGAAGGCGGACTTGCGACTTATCTTGCAGGAAGTGAATTGCAGCTTGGCGAAAAAGAGAGTATCGAAGATACAGCGCGTGTACTGGGAAGAATGTTTGATGGTATCGAATACCGTGGCTTTGACCATTCATATGTAGAAGAACTGGCCAAATTCAGTGGCGTTCCGGTATGGAACGGTCTGACAGATCAGTGGCATCCGACACAGCCGTTAGCAACAATGCTGACACTGAAAGAGCACTTCGGATACCTGAAGGGTCTGAAGGTAGTATACCTTGGTGATGGACGTAACAACGTAGCGAACAGTCTGATGGTTGCGTGTGCAAAGGTAGGTATTGATATCGCAATTTCAGCACCGAAGCAGCTGTGGCCGGAAGAGTGGCTGGTAGAGACCTGCGAGAAGCTTGCAAAAGAAGCAGGATCTACAGTGACAGTATCTGATAAACTGGATGTAGTAGAAGGCGCTGATATGCTGTACACAGACGTATGGTATTCTATGGGTGAGGAGAGAAAAGAGCAGGAGCGTATCCGTCTTGCAGTACCTTACCAAATCAACAGTGAACTGATGGCAAGAACAGGAAAAGATACAACCATCTTCTCTCACTGTCTGCCGGCTAATAAAGGAAAAGAAGTAACTGAGGAAGTATTTGAAAGTGAAGCATCCAAGGTATTTGATGAGGCAGAGAACCGCTTACATACAATCAAAGCAATCATGGTGGCTACACTGGGTGAATAAATGAAAAAAGAAATATTATCCATGCTCCGTGATACGGAGGGATATATATCCGGACAGCAGCTCTGCGACCAGTTAAAGGTCTCCAGAACTGCTGTCTGGAAAGTAATAGAGCAGTTAAAATCAGAAGGATATGACATAGAGGCGGTGCATGGCAAGGGCTATCATCTGGTAAGTATTCCGGATGTGATATCGCAGGCAGAGATAGAGAGTCGTCTGCAGACGAAATGGGCTGGATGCAGCGTTTTTTATTATCCAGTCATAGATTCTACGAATGTAAGGGCCAAGCGGTTGGCAGAGGAAAGTGCGCTGCATGGAACGCTGGTGGCGGCGGGACATCAGTCTGCCGGAAAAGGAAGGCGTGGCAGAGTCTGGGAGTCGCCGGAAGGCACAGGAATCTATATGACATTGCTTCTCAGACCGGAACTGAAGCCGGAACAGGCGCCGATGCTTACGATGTTGATGGCGCAGAGTGTGGCAGATGCCATACAGACAGTGACCGGAATTACACCGGGAATCAAGTGGCCGAATGACATTGTGATAGATGGCAGAAAGGTCTGTGGGATTCTGACTGAGATGAGTACGGAGATGACATGGATCCACTATGTGGTAATTGGTGTGGGAATCAATGTGCACCAGACATCATTTCCAGAGGAATTGAAAGATAAGGCTTCTTCGCTGGATCTGGCAGGAGCACGGTCTGTAAAACGGGCTGAGCTTGTGGCAGAAGTGATGAAGTACTTTGAGATATATTATGAAGCATTTGAAAAGGCGGGAGATCTGTCGGTGATCTGGGAACGGTATAACGAGATGCTTGTGAACAGAGACCGGGAGGTGCGTGTGCTGGAACCGGGACATGAATATAATGGACATGCCATCGGTATTGATAAAAACGGCGAACTTCTGGTGCGCCGGGAAAATGGGCAGATTGAAACAATCTATGCCGGAGAGGTATCGGTAAGAGGAATATATGGGTATGTATGATGATAAAGTTGTGCTCTGTGGGGCCAACTCTTATAATGAAAAATATTATCTGAATCCGGATTTTGAAGGACTTCCGGATCACGTAAAAGAAGAACTGAAGATTATGTGCGTGCTGTATGTGCACGATGTGGGTGGTGTGCTGACTCTTGTGTTTGAAGAGAACGGTGAGCTGTGCTTTGAAGTATCATCCGAGGACTTTGACCCGATGTTTGATGATATCGGAAGCCGACTGCTGATCAAGAAGTTACAGACTGAAAAGGCAGATCTACTGGAAGCACTTCAGATGTATTTCCGGGTATTCTTCCTGAATGAAGAGCTGGATACGGATGATAAGGAATAAATAGGAGGAAAGATATGCTGCTTGCAATCGATATAGGAAATACGAACATTACACTGGGAGTCTTTAAGGACAGAGAGCTTCTCTGCAAGTTCCGTATGACAACGATGATGTCAAAGACTTCCGATGAATATGGAATCACACTCCGTGAGTTGCTGAGAAGCCAGAACATGACTTCAGATCAGATTGGTGCGGTTATCATTGCATCTGTTGTGCCGGATATCATGCATTCATTCGGAAGTGCGATCATTAAATATTTTGGACATAAGCCGGTAGTAGTATCGGCAGGAATTAAAACAGGAATCCGGGTGGCTACAGAGAATCCGAGACAGACCGGACCAGACCGTATTGTGGATGCGGTGGCCGCATATAAGTTATATGGCGGACCGATCATAGTGGTAGATTTCGGAACGGCAACAACATTTGACCTGGTTGAGCCGGACGGTACATTTGGTGTCGGGGTAACCGTACCGGGTATCCGTACCTCAGCAAGAGCACTCTGGGGAGGCGCGGCGATGCTTCCTGAGATTGAGATCCGCAAGCCGGATACGATTCTTGCGCGAGAGACCATTTCCAGTATGCAGGCCGGACTTGTATATGGATACATTGGACAGACGGAATATCTGATTCGCCGTCTGAAGGAGGAATCCGGTTATACCGATGCAAAGGTTGTCGCGACCGGAGGACTGGGCAATATCATTTACAAAGAGACAGACTCTATTGACTATTATGATCAGGATCTGACTTTGAAAGGTCTGGAACTGATCTATGAGAAGAATAAAAAGACAGCCAGAGAGAGCGTATAAGTGAAGATTTGTGCGCAGTATAAGGAGTGGACATGCAGATAGGAAATGTAACGATCGGGCATCCATACATTCTGGCGCCAATGGCAGGTGTAACAGACCTGCCATTTCGTCTGCTATGCAAAGAGCAGGGCGCAGGACTTCTGTGTATGGAAATGATCAGTGCCAAGGCATTACAATATAAGAATAAAAATACAAAAGCGCTGCTTTCTATCCATCCAGAGGAATATCCGGTGTCGCTGCAGTTATTCGGTTCTGATCCGAAGATCATATCGGAACAGGCGAAGAAGATTGAAGAACTGCCATTTCAGATATTGGACATTAACATGGGATGCCCGGTTCCCAAAGTGGTAAAAAATGGCGAGGGGTCAGCACTCATGAAAAATCCGAAGCTTGTATATAATATTGTAGCCGAAACGGTAAAGGCAATCCGGAAGCCGGTAACGGTAAAGATCCGTAAAGGCTTCGATGACCAATCAGTGAATGCAGTAGAGATTGCAAAAATTATCGAAGAGGCTGGAGCTTCGGCGGTTGCGGTACACGGAAGGACCAGAGAACAGTACTATTCCGGTAAGGCGGACTGGGATATCATCCGTCGGGTAAAAGAGGCGGTGAAGATTCCGGTCATCGGTAACGGAGATGTGACGTCGGCAAAGCTTGCGGCAGAGATGCGGGAGCAGACCGGTTGTGACGGAGTGATGATCGGACGGGGAGCACAGGGCAATCCATGGATATTCCATGAACTGCTGGTGTATGAAGAGACAGGACAGATTCCGGAACGCCCGGATGTTCAGCAGATATGTGATACGATACTCCGTCATGCGAGACTGCAGATCGAGTTCAAGGGTGAGTATCTGGGAATCCGGGAAATGCGCAAGCACACAGCGTGGTATACGAAAGGAATGACTGGTTCAGCAAAGCTCAGAGACATGGTGAATCAGGTGGAGACATATGAAGAATTAGAAGCACTTTTGACAAAAATGATAACCGGAAACAATTGACAGAAATGATTCAATTATGTATAATTATGAAATTGCGAAAGTATAGTAAGGAGCGATGAGAAACATGGAAGAAAAGAAGAAAATTCTTACGTATGCAGGTTTGAAAGCACTGGAGGATGAGCTTGAGAATCTGAAAGTAGTTAAGCGTAAAGAAGTTGCTGCAAAGATAAAAGAAGCAAGAGAACAGGGTGACCTGTCAGAGAACGCAGAGTACGATGCTGCTAAGGATGAACAGCGTGATATCGAGGCAAGAATCGATGAGCTGGAGCAGATCCTGAAGAATGCAGAAGTCGTAGTAGAGGATGAAGTAGACTCTGATAAGATCAACATCGGATGTACAGTAGCTGTATATGACGAAGAGTTTGATGAAGAGATCGAGTTCAAGATCGTAGGATCTACAGAGGCGAACAGCCTTCAGGGCAAGATTTCCAACGAATCTCCGGTTGGAAAGGCACTTCTCGGACGCGAAGTAGGCGACGAAGTAGTTGTAGAGACACAGGCAGGAGATATTACCTATAAAGTATTGAAGATCGAGAGATCTATTTAAGAGATAAGGAGTAGAGAAAGTGGCTGGACAGAAGAATGGACAGGAACAGGATATTAATCAGTTAAGAAAGGTTCGCCGTGAGAAGCTGGCTAACCTTCAGGAAGCGGGCAAAGACCCATTTCAGATTACAAAATATGATCAGACACACCACTCTCTGGAAGTAAAAGAGCTGTATAATGCTCATGAAGCAGAACTTCTTGCAGGAAGAGCAGCTGTGAATACAGAGGGTATGGATGAGCAGGAAGCAAAACAGGCAATTAACGACGATTATAATGAGCGCAGAGAGATCATGGATGCAAGCCCGATCCACGTAAGCACCGCAGGACGTATGATGTTTAAGCGTGTGATGGGTAAAGCTTCATTCTGCAATATTCAGGATCTGGATGGAAGCATTCAGGTATATGTTGCAAGAGATGTGATTGGTACAGATGCGTACGCTGATTTTAAGAAGTCTGATATCGGTGATATTTACGGTGTGAAAGGTTATGCTTTCCGTACAAAGACAGGTGAGGTTTCTATCCATGCTGAAGAGATGACACTGCTCTCTAAGAGCCTTCAGATCCTTCCGGAGAAGTTCCACGGTATGACTAACACAGACCTGAGATACCGTCAGAGATATGTTGATCTTATCATGAATCCGGAATCAAAGGATGTATTTATCAAGCGTTCTAAGATCATCAGTGCGATCAGAAGATTCCTCGGTGATCAGGGATTCCTGGAGGTAGAGACTCCGATTCTTACAAGCAATGCCGGCGGAGCATCTGCAAGACCGTTTGAGACACACTTTAATGCATTGAATGAAGACCTGAAGCTTCGTATTTCCCTGGAGCTGTACCTGAAGAGACTTATTGTCGGAGGTATGGAGAAGGTATACGAGATTGGTCGTGTGTTCCGTAACGAAGGTCTGGATACAAGACACAATCCAGAGTTCACACTGATGGAGCTCTATCAGGCATATACAGATTACAATGGAATGATGGATCTGACTGAGAACATGTACCGCTATGTGGCACAGGAAGTTCTCGGAACTACTAAGATCGTTTACAAAGGCATTGAAATGGATCTCGGCAAGCCGTTCGAGAGAATTACCATGGTTGATGCCGTTAAGAAATACGCAGGTATTGACTGGAACGATGTGAAGACCACAGAGGATGCCAAGAAGCTGGCAGACGAGCACCACATCGAATACGAAGACAGACATAAGAAGGGCGATATCCTGTCTCTGTTCTTCGAGGAATATGCAGAGGAACATCTGCTTCAGCCTACATTTGTTATGGATCATCCGATTGAGATCTCACCGCTTACCAAGAAGATTCCTGGTAATCCGGAATACGTAGAGCGTTTCGAGATGTTCATGAACGGATGGGAAATGTGTAACGCATACTCAGAGCTGAATGACCCGATCGATCAGGCAGAGCGTTTTGCACAGCAGGATGCGAATGCAGAAGCAGGTGATGAGGAAGCTCAGCACACAGATGAAGACTTCCTGAACGCACTTGAGATCGGTATGGCACCGACAGGTGGTATCGGATACGGAATTGACCGTCTCTGCATGCTGCTGACAGGCGCAGAAGCTATTCGTGATGTACTGCTCTTCCCGACGATGAAGTCTTTGGACAAGTAAAATCCAGTATTTATGCGGGTTCCCGAGCTTTTCGGTGTAAGTTCTACCAAAAGATTTACCAAAAGTGATTTGGTACGAACAGCAATACA
>CAVAVU010000103.1:0-9339 GCA_963592205.1 bacterium | reverse complement strand
GGATTTCAAAATATCATCAGCCAACTGATAATCATACGCAATATGCTCCGGGATATGTCCATCCGCACCTACTGTAATAATCTCACCGCCAAGTTCACGATACCGCTTAATGATATCCGGCTGCGGATGCGGTGCTCCGAGTCCGTATTTCAGACCGGACATATTCATCTCGATGCCCTTGCCATGCGCGATTACCTGTTTTAATATCTCTTCAATGATCTCCATATAATCATTCAGCACAAATCCCTTAATGCCCTGATTGCTGTATCGCACAATGTAATCAAGGTGTCCCAGTACATCGTATGATTCAATCTTCTGTACATCCTGAAGCATTTCCGAAAAATAGATCTTATATCCTTCCGCATCATTATGTTTTTGAAAGAAATCAAGTGCTACATCATGATCCTGCACGGAATGCACGGAACCGATCACAAAATCAAACGGATACTGCGTCGTAAATTGCTGATAATAATCTGCAAGATACGGCTGCATGCCAAGTTCTACACCGATTCGGACATCTATCCGTTCCCGGTATTCTTCCTGCAAAATCCTCATCTTCTGAAAATACGGTTCTACCTCGAATATTGCTTCATCGCCCCAGTCCAGATTATCTTTGTCATAATGATCGGTAAAACAGATCACTGACAGACCTTTTGCGATTGCACTCTCAATCATATCTTCCGGTCTGGTCTCCGAATCATTAGAAAAGCTGCAATGCATATGCACATCTGCTCTCATATCTAGTTTCCTCCTGTAATCGTGCCACCGCCAAGTACATATTCGCCGTCATACCATACCACTGCCTGTCCAGGTGTTACTGCACGCTGCGGCTCATCAAACGTACAGACCACTTCATCCGGTCCGGTCTTTTCAATCACGCACCACGCACCTTTATGGTTATAGCGGATTTTTGCCCACACACGCTTCGGTTCTGCCAGATCCTCTACAGACATGAAATTCAACCGAACAGCACGCACGGTATTCGTCAGTGATTCATCATAGCCGCCGATCACGACTTCATTAGTCTCAGGTCTGATCTCCAGCACAAAAGCAGGATAGCCAAGTGCCAGTCCAAGACCTTTTCTCTGACCAACCGTATAGTGGATAATTCCTTTATGGCGTCCGATCACTTTGCCATCCGCTGTCACAAAATTACCTTCCGGGAATCTGGTGTCACGGTATTCTTCGATAAACGATGCATAATCTCCATCCGGCACAAAACAGATATCCTGGCTGTCTGGCTTATGAGCCACCGGAAGGCAGGCTTTCTCTGCCATCTTGCGGATCTCCTCTTTCTCATACGCTCCTACGGGCATCAGCGTTCTTGCGAGCTGATCCTGTGTCAGATTATAGAGTGCGTAAGTCTGATCCTTTTTCCCTGTGCGGGACGTGCGCAATGCATATCTGCCATTTGGCAGTTTTTCTACTCGCGCATAATGACCGGTCGCAATATAATCCGCGCCAATATCCATGCTTCGCTTAAGAAGCGATTCCCATTTCACAAATCTGTTACAGGCAATGCATGGATTCGGCGTTCTGCCATTTGTATATTCTTCCGCGAAATAATCGATTACATACTTACGGAAATCATCTTTGAAATTCATTACATAATAAGGAATCCCGATCTCTGCCGCAACTCTCCTGGCATCATCTACTGCGCTCAGTCCACAGCATCCGCCATTCTCTTCCTGAACAAATTCGTCTTCATCCTGCCAGATCTGCATGGTCACACCGATTACATCATAACCCTGCTGCTTTAAAAGCAACGCCGCTACCGATGAATCTACACCGCCGGACATTCCTACTACCACTTTCTTACGGTCCATAAATTCCCGTCCTTTTTAATATTCCTCTTCTTCCTCTTCTTCACCTTCGTGAATATCTGACTTTGGCTTAGAGAGTCCTTTGATCTCGATACCGTTCTTCTCTGCATAATCCCAGAGTGCCGCATGAATTGCCTCTTCAGCCAGAAGTGAACAGTGTACCTTTACCGGCGGAAGTCCGTCCAGCGCTTCCATAACTGCTTTGTTAGTTACTTCCATAGCTTCCTGGATATTCTTACCCTTTACCAACTCTGTAGCCATACTGCTGGTAGCAACGGCAGCTCCGCATCCAAATGTTTTAAACTTTACATCTCGGATAATCTGATTCTCATCGATATCCAGATAGATTCTCATGATATCTCCGCACTTTGCATTACCGACGGTACCAACACCGCTGGCGTTCTCGATTTCTCCCATATTTCTAGGATGCTGAAAATGATCCATTACCTTTTCTGTATACATAGCTTTCCTCCAATTTATCTCTGTTATATCTCTGTCTGTATAATTGTCTGTATGATTATTTATTCTGCTTTTTAACGAAGTCTTCGTAAAGTGGTGACATTGCACGAAGATCAGCTACGATCTTTTTCAGGCAGTCTACTACATAATCAATGTCTTCTTTGGTAGTATCTTCACCCAATGTCAGACGAAGTGAACCATGAGCAATCTCATGAGGCAGTCCGATTGCAAGAAGGACATGTGACGGATCCAGTGATCCAGATGTACATGCAGATCCGCTCGAACCGCAAATTCCCTTCATATCAAGCATGATCAGAAGTGACTCACCCTCTACAAAACGGAAACTGAAATTCGCATTGTTAGGAAGTCTCTTTTCTCTGTGACCATTGAGCTTTGTATATGGAATCTCATTCATAACACGCTCGATCAGATAATCTCTCAATTCGATCTCTTTATCTGTACGCTCTTTCATTGTACGCATTGCTCTTGCTGCCGCTGTACCGATTCCAACGATTCCAGGAACATTCTCTGTGCCGGCACGGCGCTTACGCTCCTGTGCTCCGCCGTGGATAAACGAACGGATCTTAACACCCTTACGGATATATGCAAAACCGATTCCCTTTGGTCCGTTGAATTTGTGTCCACTGGCACTCAGCATATCAATATGATATTCATCTACATTGATCGGCACCTGACCAAATGCCTGTACAGCATCTGTGTGGAACAGAATGCCATGCTCATGAGCGATCTCACCGATCTCACGGATTGGCTGAATCGTTCCGATCTCATTATTTGCAAACATAACCGAGATCAGGATTGTAGTCGGGCGAATTGCTGCTTTTAATTCTTCCAGATCTACAACACCGTTCTCATCAACTCCCACGTATGTTACTTCAATACCTTTCTTTTCCAGGTATTCACAGCTATGCAGAATCGCATGATGCTCGATCTTAGTTGTGATAATGTGATTACCCTTGTCAGCATAAGCGTCAGCAGTTGCTTTCAGTACCCAGTTGTCTGATTCTGAACCGCCTGCTGTAAAATAGATTTCATTAGACTGTGCTCCAAGAGCTTCTGCAATTGTCTCACGCTGTTTTGTAATAACATCTTTGTTCTGGGATCCAATGCTATATACGGTAGATGGATTACCATATTTTTCAGTAAAATACGGAATCATAGCATCCAGTACTTCCGGCGCTGTCTTTGTAGTAGCTGCATTATCAAGGTAAATAATCTTTCCCATTTTGTATTTCCTCCTCAATGTCTGTATCTTTTCTCTTCATTTAATTCCTGCAACCCTATTGGTCACATTTCTTTGTATGACTTCCATCGCCACAGGATAGTTGTCTGCTTTCTTTTACAAGTGTATCCAGCTTTATCTCGTCTACTGTCCGATTAATACTTTCGTTGATCTTTCGCCAGACGTACTTGGTTACACATTCTCCGGCTGCTTCACATTCTCCGTCAGGATTAAACCCATCGCAATCCACAGGCTCCAGACTTCCCTCCAGAGCGCGAAGCACATCGCCTACCGATATCTCAGAAGCATCGCGCGCAAGCACGTATCCTCCGCCGGCTCCGCGTACACTTCGAATCAGTCCATTCTTTCTAAGCAAAGATACCAACTGTTCCAGATATCGTTCCGAAAGATTCTGCCGCTCTGCTATCTTACAGATCGGTACCGGTTCTTCCGCATTGTACTGTGCAATATCAATCATTGCTCTCAGTCCATATCTCCCCTTTGTAGAAAGCTTCAATTCATCACCTTCTTTACAAATCCCTACTTTTTTACTAGGATTTACGTATGTAGAATATCACCGGAAAATGGTTCTGTCAAGGCGATTTTGGGAATAAATTATAAAGATAATGTAAAGAAAAGGATCATTCCATGCAGCGAAAGATTCTCATTAAAGGAACTTTAATTCTTACATTTACGGGTATTGTTACGCGGTTAATCGGCTTCTTTTACCGTATTTTCCTGAGTCGCTCATTCGGCGAAGCTGCCGTGGGACTCTATCAATTGATTTTCCCGGTCTATGCACTTGCAATTTCGCTCACAAGTGCCGGGATACAGACTGCTATCTCAAGATCTGTTGCACGTGAACATACACTGAAGCGCCCGCAGAAATGTACCTGTATTCTTTATACCGGAATGGGACTTTCACTTCTGCTGTCGTTAGTCACAATGTATCTGATTCAGCGATATAACACACTGATTGCAGATCAGTTACTCCACGAGCCAAGATGTGCGCTTTCCGTTACAGCCATGTCCTATGCCATTCCGTTCGCGTCTATCCACAGCTGCATCTGCGGATATTATCTCGGACTGAAGCAGACTCGTATTCCGGCATTTTCCCAGCTCATTGAGCAGACATCCCGGGTCGTATTCGTCTACCTGTTATTTACCATTTTCACCAGAAATGCTTCTCCGGTGAGTATAGCACTTGCAGCTGCCGGACTTGCCGCCGGAGAATTCTTTTCCATGGCTTACAGTCTGTATATTCTTCGAAACAGGCATAAAATCTTCCTGACACATATCGGGAGCAACCATTCTCTGATTCTCAGTTCCCTGAAAGAACTGACTGCTCTGTCCATTCCGTTAACTGCCAACCGGATACTTCTGAATATCCTGCAGAGCATTGAAGCAGTATCCATTCCCATACAGCTCCGTGTATTCGGTATGAGCACGAACGATTCCCTACGTATGTACGGAGTACTGACAGGCATGGCTCTGCCACTGATTCTGTTTCCAACTGCTATCAGCAATGCCATCGCATCTATGACGCTGCCTGCCATCGCAGAACTCCAGGCTTCCAGAAATCATTCTGCTATACAGAATTTTGTCAGCAGACTTTGTATCGGCGGTTTTCTATTGGGTGCTCTGTGCAGCGCCGTTCTCCTTCTTAGCGGTAATCTCATTGGTGTCTGTCTGTTTCACAGTTCGCTTGCAGGCAAATTCATCACAACATTAGCCTGGATCTGTCCGTTTCTATATACCAACAGTATCCTCACCAGTATTATCAATGGTCTGGGCAAGCCCTTTATCTCATTTCTTTATAATAGTTTACACCTGATTCTCCGAATCCTTAGTATCTATCTCTACATTCCGCAGAAAGGAATCTACGGCTATTTAATCGGCTTATTGTTCAGCCAGGTACTCCTCTTCTTTCTGTCACTCCAATATCTGTACCGATATTTTCAGAAAACCGAGGCATTATAAAAGCCACACCCATAATGGATGTGGCTCTTAATTTTATCTCACAATATTCTCGCCTTTTATAATTCTTGTTAGTTAAAATCAAAAATTAAGAATGGCGAAGCATACTTGGTGTAATCGTGCCCTTAATTCCTGCCTTGGCAGCATAGCCTTTCAGAATCTTCCAGAATCCCTGACGACTCATCTTCTTTCCTGAAATATTCGGGAACAGGATGTCTGATTCGGTACCCTTAAGCAGCTTATCACGTCCACCTCTCAGATATGCATTCATTGCTTTCTGCGCCTGACGGTCTAATGGATATGCATTCTGGTTGCCTTCAAAATGACACTGCAGATATCCAAGCTCTGTATTGATATCATCTACCTTCAGACTCACCAGTTCTTCTACCATGATACCGGTAGAATATAACAGTTCAATCATTGCTTTGTCTCTTAAAAGCTTTGGTGTCTTACCATTCGGTACGGCAAGAACTTTCTTTACATCTTCCTTAGATGCACTCTTCGGTGCACGACGCTCAATCTTCGGACTGGTCAGTGTAGATGACACATCCTCAGCCAGAATTCCCTCTCTGACAAGATACTGGAAAAATCCCTTTATGGATGCAACATTTCTTGAAATTGTCGTATTGGTCAGCCCTTGTTTCTCCATATAAAGCATGTAAGAATTTAAATTTGTGACCGTAATCTGTGTAACATCAGATACATTTTGTGCATCAAGATACTTTACAAGCTTCATCAGATCACGCCTGTATGCCATCTCAGTATTCAAGGAAATTCCCTTTGTTTTTTTCAGATATTCAACATACTCTAATACTTTATTTTCCATATTCTTATCTCCTATTGTATATATAAGATTATAAGTAAAAACTAGCTAAAAATCAAACCCTTTTTAGTAACAATTTTACCAAAATTGGATTCGCTTTATATTCTAACGCAATACCCATACAAATAGCAAGACAAAATGCTATAGTTTTTTCATAATTCCAATGTTTTTTTGGATAAAAGAAGATTGTCATAAGCAAAATGCCATATGCAAACAAATAACATACCATATGCGGCAACAGTCCTGCTATGCAAAGCAGCATGCCACCAACGCCCCGGTTCATCACCGCACAGGTAAAATATACACCGCAAAGCATGCCCGTCCATATCAGAAATGCAGCCGAGCCAATCCTGCGGAAGCGCGTTGTTCCTATCACCGCAAGAATAACTGCCGGCACAACACGCAGCCTGATCAGATATCCCAGATACCACGCGCCTTCCAGATCTGTTTTCTGAAGCTGCTCTGCAAAATTCCGATTAAATATTCCCATGGAAGTTATATACTCGCCAGAAGCTATATTCATATAGACGATTCCAAACAGGAAGCCGGTCATATAAATCAATATCAACACTCTGCTCTGATTCTTCATCACTCTCCACCTCATGCTGTCAGGATATTTCATTATATGTCCGCTCCGGTGCTTTATACCTGCTTTAACGATTATATTTTACTGCATATGCCATGATGGCAGCAATTGTCTTAGAATCTTCTATCTCACCGGAAAAGATCTTTTCTTTCAGCTCATCCAGTGTATATGCTTTGACATCAATGTATTCGTCTTCGTCCAGATTCTGGCTGGTCGGTACCAGATCATGTGCTGTAAAAATCTCAATCCTCTCATCACAGAAAGCCACTGTTGTGCGCAATGTGATCAGCCATTCCAGATTATCCGAGCGGTATCCCGTCTCCTCTTCCAGTTCTCTGGACGCACACACAATGCCCTTCTCCTTCGGATCGTCAAGTTTGCCTGCCGGAAGTTCCAGCGTATATCTTTCCAGTGCATTCCGGTACTGACGCACCATCAGAAGTCTTCCGTCATCCATAACAGGAACAACCGCTGCTGCGCCATCATGATGGATAAAATCCCATTTGGCAGTGTTGCCATTTTCAAACTGCATCGTATCGCAGTAAATATCAAGCACCGCTCCTTTATGTACCAATTCTCTTTTAATTCTCTTTACTTCATCAGCCATTCTTGTTCTCCTTTCGCTTTATGATAGTTGAGATAAAATAATGTTATATCCTCTGATTATACAAAAAACCGGGCCGAAGCCCGGTTTTTCTGACATTTATCTTTTATACAGATGCTTTATTTTGCGTAATCTGTAACCCGTGATTCACGGATGACATTTACTTTGATCTGTCCCGGATATTCCAATTCATATTCAATCTGCTTTGAAATATCTCTGGCCAGTAATACCATATCTGCATCAGATACCTGTTCTGGAACTACCATGATTCGAATCTCTCTACCTGCCTGAATAGCAAAAGATTTCTCAACACCCTTAAACTGGTTGCTGATATCTTCTAATTGTTTTAATCTGTTTGTGTATGTTTCGATTGTCTCTCTTCTCGCACCAGGTCTTGCTGCAGAAATCGTATCTGCGGCCTGTACTACACATGCGATCAAAGTCTCCGGCTCTACATCTCCATGATGTGATTCAACCGCATTGATAACTGTAGCTGATTCTTTGTACTTTCTGCAAAGATCAACACCGATCTGAATATGTGATCCTTCCACATCGTGGTCAATAGATTTACCGATGTCGTGCAGAAGTCCGGCACGCTTAGCAAGACGTACATCCAGACCAATCTCCCCGGCTAACAGTCCGGACAACTGTGCTACCTCAATAGAATGCTTCAATGCATTCTGTCCATAGCTTGTTCTGAACTTCATACGTCCAAGAAGCTTGATCAGTTCCGGATGGATACCGTGAACACCAACTTCCAGAGCTGCTGCTTCACCTTCCTCACGAATAATCGTATCTACTTCCTTCTGCGCTTTTTCTACCATCTCTTCGATTCTGGCCGGATGAATACGTCCGTCTACGATCAGCTTCTCCAATGCGATTCGCGCCACTTCACGGCGAATCGGATCGAATCCGGAGAGAACTACTGCTTCCGGTGTATCATCAATAATCAGTTCTACACCAGTCAGAGTTTCGAGTGTACGAATGTTACGTCCCTCTCGTCCGATAATCCTTCCCTTCATCTCATCATTCGGAAGCTGTACAACCGAAATGGTGGTCTCTGCTACATGATCGGCAGCACATCTCTGGATAGCAGTAACAACATATTCCTTTGCCTTCTTATCTGCTTCTTCCTTTGCCTGCGCTTCCATTTCTTTTATCATTTTCGCAGTGTCATGTTTCACATCATCTTCAACAGTTTTTAACAAATATTCTTTTGCCTGTTCGGAGGTAAGTCCTGAGATTCTTTCCAGTTCCTGTACTCTTTGCTTACTCAGCTCTTCCACTTTCGCTTCGCGCTGACGTAAATGTTCTTCCTTTGCCGTAAATGCCGCTTCACGTCTCTCGATTGCATCAGACTTCTTGTCTAAAGACTCTTCCTTGGACAGAACTCTCTTCTCATAACGCTGTAACTCTGCTCTACGTTCTTTGGTTTCCTTTTCGAGCTCATTCTTCGTCTTGATAGATTCTTCTTTAATTTCCAAGAGAGATTCCTTCTTCTTCGCCTCGGCTGTTTTAACTGCATCATCAATAATCTCGCGGGCTCTGCTTTCCGCATTACCAATTTTAGACTCAGCATTCTTTCTGAGATTGGATACCGTCACGAAATGACTGACAACTGCCGCTGCAATGACTAACACTGCGGCTACAGCAATCACAATTCCTATTGGCACAGGAGCACCTCCTTATTAAATTTTCATTGTACAAATACAACATTTAAATTTTATACTGTTTTCACAAATATGTCAAGCATTCCACTCGTTAATCTGTATTACTATGAGCCATTTGTGATAATGTCCTAATATACCACAAGGGAAAATGTCCCAC
>CAVAVU010000102.1:0-27346 GCA_963592205.1 bacterium | reverse complement strand
AAATATTGAATTTTCAAGGTTCAACACACCTTATCGGTGTGGGAAGTTTGAGTTAATAACAAAATCAACTAAGTGTAAGTCAATTAAGCGAATGATGGCAACTACTTGATTTGTATTAGCCAAATCATTCAAAGTATATTCACATGTTCTTCCTATAGATGCACCCACAATATTTGTGAGAATGTCATGTTTTTTCAGTACTGATCTAGGTTGAATTTTATTAATAGAATTATCGAGATATTTAGGCGAATCTAGTAACAAGGTTTCAATACCTACATTTTCACTTGTCACAAACAAAGTTCCTGATGCTGTGTAATTAACTCCCTGCCATTTAGGAGATGCACCCTTAGTAATTCTCTCAGAGATTGAAATTAATCGTGCCCACGCCCACCCTTCTGGTACTTCAAATGGTATCTCATCCTCTATGCATTTTACAGTTCCATCCTGAAACTTCTCATAATGCAGATTATACAAGAATGAAAAAGAAGTATATAGGTGTTTGTGGGGTATTATTTAATAAAAAGAAAGCCCTTCAAAACAGTTCCATATCAGTTCCTGTTTTGAAGGGCATACTTTGTAAAAACAAATTATTCTACAGCTTAATATTCTTAAACAGATCGCCAAGGCTTGTTCCGATTTCTTCAGCCTTCGGAATCTCTACCTTTTCTACAATCTCTTCTTCCTCAGGCTTTTCTTCCAGAGCTTTCATGCTGAGGCTGATCTTGCAGTCTTTGACACCGATGACTTTTACCTGAACTTCGTCACCTTTGTTCAGCACATCGCCGACAGATTTGACACGTTTGTTGCTGATCTGGGAGATGTGTACCAGACCGGACAGACCATTTTCCAGACGGATGAATGCACCATAGTTCTGGATGCTTTCAACGACACCTGACATAACGCTTCCTACCTGGATAGCAGCGATCTGTGCTTCGCGTTCTTTCTGTTCTTCTTCCTTAAGAATCTCGCGGGCTGAGAGTACCAGACGGTTCTCTGCTTCATCTACGTCGATAACGATGACATCTAATTCTTTCAGAAGATAATCTTCCAGATTCTCAATGTAAGAGAGGGACATTCTGGAAGCTGGGATAAATCCGCGCAGACCTTCGACCATGGCGATCGCTCCCCCATTTACAATACCTTCGATCTTAATATGAAGGCGGGTCTTGTTGTCCATATAACCTTTGACAACGTTCCATGGATTGGCATCGTCAAAGTGCGCTTCATAGTCAGCCATACTTTCAGTCTGTGTTGCTTCGTTCTGCATAATTTCTTCGCTCATAATGTTCTGTCCTTTCCTCACTGCGTAGCAGCTTTCTCAATCAATTAGTAATATTATATCATAGAGATAACTACAGTTCAAAAGAAAATGCAAAGATATGTGAAAATGCGGTTGACGAAAGCTGAAAAAAATGGCAATCTAAATAGTAGAGGAATATATTCCAGGGAGATGTATGTATGAATAACAAAACAAAACAAACATATGTAATTGGACATAAGAATCCGGACACGGACTCTATATGTTCTGCAATTGCCTATGCACACCTGAAGAAGGAGATTACCGGAGAGAGGTATTCTGCCAGAAGAGCAGGACAGATCAACGAGGAGACACAGTATGTATTGAAGCGTTTCCAGATGCGTGCACCGAAACTTCTGTCAGATGTTAAGCTTCAGCTTCAGGATGCTGAGATCAACAAGATTGAGGGTTGTGGTCCGAATGTATCGATCAAGCGTGCATGGGAGCTTTTGAAGAAGCAGAAGATGAAGACACTGCCAATCTTAGAGAACGATGAACTGCTTGGTATTATTACGGCGGGAGATATCGCAAGTTCTTATATGGATATTTATGATAATACGATCCTGGCAGGGGCTAAGACACAGTACAGCAATATCATTGATACGTTGGATGGTACCCTGATCACAGGAGATCCGGAGAAGTATTTTACTAAAGGCAAGGTATCTATCGGAGCATCCAGCCCGGATCTGATGACAGAGTTTATTGAGCCGGACGATCTGGTAATTCTGGGTAACCGTTATGAGTCTCATTCCTGTGCCATCGATATTAATGTTAACTGTATTATTGTATGCCAGAATGCGGCAGTATCAGAGGTATTGATCCGCAGAGCAGAGTCGCAGGGAATTGTGATTATTCAGACGCCGTATGACACATTCAATGTGGCAAGATTGATCAATCAGAGTATTCCGGTGAAGCATTTCATGACACCGAAAGATCAGTTGTGCAAGTTCTACATAGACGACTATATCGATGACATTCGTGAAGTGATCACGAAACGTACGTTCCGAGAGTTCCCTATTTTAAATAAGCAGGGCAAGCTGCAGGGATTCGTATCCAGACGTCGTGTCATGAATGTAAGCAAGAAGCAGGTGATCTTAGTGGATCACAATGAGAAGTCTCAGGCAGTAGACGGACTGGAAGAAGCAGAGATCATGGAGATCATTGATCATCACAGACTTGGTAATATCGAGACTGCGGGACCGGTGTATTTCCGTAATCAGCCGGTAGGATGTACAGCTACGATCATTTATCAGATGTATCTGGAGAATGGCGTGGAGATCACGCCGCAGTATGCAGGTATTCTGTGTTCAGCGATTATTTCCGATACACTGATGTTCCGTTCGCCGACATGTACAGCGATCGATGTGTCAACGGCAGAGCGCCTGGCGCAGATTGCGGATGTGAATATGGAAGAGCTGTCAGCGGCAATGTTCAAGGCAGGAAGCAATCTGGAAGGCAAGACACCGAAGGAACTGTTCTACAGAGATTTCAAGCAGTTCAGAGCAGGAGATCTACAATTTGGCGTTGGTCAGATCAATTCCATGGATGCGGAAGAGATTGTGAAGATGAAAGATATGCTGAAGGATTATATTCCAAAGGCATTAAAGGATAATCGCGTAGATATGTTGTTCTTTATGCTGACTAATATTATGTCTGAGTCCTCAGAGATTCTGTACTGTGGTCAGAATGCAAAGCAGATCATTGTCGAGGCATTTGACCTTCCGGAAGATTCGGAAGAGATCATACTTAAGAAAGTGGTATCCAGAAAGAAGCAGGTTGTGCCGCTTTTGATGGCTGCGTTACAGCATTAAGACAGCGTTAGGGAGAACGGGATGGCAAAAGAGATATGGAAAGCGGGTAACATGGTCTACCCTCTGCCGGCCGTTATGGTCAGTGCGGCAGATAAAGAAGGCAATCAGAATATCATTACGGTAGCATGGACTGGAACCGTGTGCACCAATCCGGCGATGTTATACATTTCCGTGAGACCGGAACGGTATACGTATCATATGATCAAAGAGACCGGAGAATTTGTGGTGAACCTTACTACAAAGGATCTGGTTTATGCGACAGACTGGTGTGGAGTGAAGTCTGGCAGGGATGTCGACAAATGGAAAGAGATGAAGCTGACACCGGAAAAGGCTGAGAAGCTGGCTTATGCACCGATGATCAAGGAGAGTCCGGTGAATATCGAATGTAAAGTGACTGAGATCAAAGAACTTGGGAGTCATCATATGTTTCTGGCAGAAGTACAGGCAGTGCATGTAGATCAGGCATATATGACAGAGAGTGGTAAGTTTGAACTGAATAAGACAGGTTTGGTTGCATATTCTCATGGTACGTATCTGGAGACCGGGAAGCCGATCGGCACATTTGGTTACAGTGTGCGTAAGAATAATAAGAACAAAAAGAAGAAAAAATAATAAAAGACGTTTGCGTGATCTGGTTCATGCAAACGTCTTTCTTAATACTTGGATTTATCGGTTTTCTAATAGTTTTACCTTCAGGCGGTAAATCCGCTTTAACAGCAGTGAGGACAGGATTACAGATACTATCTCTGCGATCGGGATAGCCCACCATACCATATGCAGCCCGAACAGCTTGGCAAAGATAAATGCAACCGGAAGGATGACAAATAGCTGTCTGCCGGCAGATACGATCAGGCTGTAGATACCATTTCCCAGTGCCTGAAATACAGAACTGGCCACAATACAGAAACCTGCAAACAGGAAACTGAGGGAAATGATCCGCAGTGCCGGTTCTCCGATAGAAAGCATGTGCTCGGATGCGTTGAACAGTGTCTTCATCAGGAAACCAGGAATTGTCTGGAAAATGATCAGACCGACCAGCATGACTCCGAGAGCGATCATGATACTCATGCGGATCGTTTCGGTAATACGTTTTTTGTGTCCTGCACCATAATTGTATGCGATGATCGGAATCATTCCATTATTCATACCGAATACCGGCATAAAAATGAAGCTCTGCAATTTGAAATATACACCATATACGGTTGCGGCAGTAGACGAGAACATCAGCAGGATCTTATTCATACCGAATGTGGTAATGGATCCGATAGACTGCATGATGATTGATGGTACACCGACGCGGTAAATGGCTGATATAGTCTGTGTGCATGGTCGGAAACTTCTCATATTAATACTGATCTCACGGTTCTTCTTTATATTAAAGTAGAAAGAGAGAAGAACGGCGATGACCTGACCGATTACAGTAGCAATTGCAGCTCCGGCAACTTCGAGTCTTGGCATACCGAACAGTCCGAAGATCAGGATTGGATCCAGAATGATATTAATAATCGCGCCAAGTCCTTGGGTGATCATGTTGTAAATGGTCTTGCCGGTAGACTGCAGCAGTCGTTCAAATGTGATCTGCATGAAGATGCCGACAGACATGACACAGATAATCATCATGTACTGGGTACCGTATTTGACAATTAGCGGATCGCTGGTCTGTGCTGCGAAAAATGTATGCGAACAGGTAATGCCGATCACAGCGAATACGATACAGCTGATGATGCCGAGAAAGATACCATTGCGGGCAGCCCGGTTGACTCCCTTGAAATTCTTCTCGCCTAAGTTTCTTGACAGCAGTGCATTGATACCTACTCCGGTTCCGGATGCCACTGAGATCATCAGTGTCTGGATCGGGAATGCCAGCGATACGGCAGTCAGTGCTTCTTCGCACAGCTTGGCAACGAACATACTGTCTACAATGTTATACAGAGCCTGCACGAGCATGGAAATCATCATCGGCAGGGACATAGAGATAAGTAGTTTGGGAACAGGCATGATTCCCATTTTGTTTTCCTTTTGTACTGTCTGACTCACGGTACTCTTCCTTTCTTAACTATAAAACATGTGAATATTTTAACCGGTGTTATCCGGTCTGTAACAAAGCGTACAGCGGCAATTATAACATTTTCATATATATAATGCAATGTGCAACATACCCTATTTTGTATTTTCATATGATAAATAAGGAAAATGAGTGAGGTATGGAAACGGATTATGAGAATGAATGGAAAAAAAGACGGTGTGTTGATGGCTTGTTACGCCGGTTTGCTGGTGTTTGGCGCATTTTTAACATGGATGAAACATGAGGCTAATGTGGCAAAGACGGAGGCGGTGCGGGAGGCGTGCGGCTATGTCAGTGCATCGGTGAAGCCTGTGGAAGCACCGCAGATCGCACTTACCTTTGATGACGGACCAAGTCCTGCATGGACGCCTGTTCTGTTGGATGGCTTGAAAGAACGGGGAGTGAAAGCAACCTTCTTTTTAATAGGGGAAAATGCAGAAAAGAATCAGGAGATTGTGAAGCAGATGGAAGAAGAGGGACATCTGATCGGCAACCATACCTATCATCATGTGGAACTTACCAAAGTATCGGAAAATGAAGCAAGAGCGGAACTTTCAGATACCAGTGCAGTAATCGCTGGGGTTACAGGCAAAGAGCCGGAGTATATGCGTCCGCCGTTCGGCGCATGGCAGCGGAAGCTGGAGCAGGAAATTCAGATGCTTCCGGTACTCTGGACCATTGATCCCCTGGACTGGACGACGGAGAATCAGGATGAGATCGTAAATAAAGTAGTGACGGAGGCAGAAGAAAATGATATTATTCTATTGCATGACTGTTATAAAAGCTCGGTAGAAGCCGGCCTCCGGATCGTAGATATTCTTCAGGAGGAAGGCTTTGTGTTTGTAACGGTAGATGAACTGCTATTAAACTGATAATCTGAAAAGGCTATAAATACAAAAGAGAGTTGAAAGGACAGATCTGAGATGGATTTATTTGAATATGTAAGAGAGAAGAATCTGGAGAAAGAAGCACCGCTGGCGTCACGGCTTCGTCCAACGACGCTGGAAGAGGTGGTAGGACAGCAGCATATTATAGGAAAGGATAAGCTTCTGTACCGCGCGATCAAGGCGGACAAGCTGAGTTCTATTATCTTCTACGGACCGCCGGGAACCGGTAAGACAACACTTGCCAAAGTGATCGCCCATACGACCAGCGCGGAATTTAAGCAGATCAATGCGACCGTTGCCGGTAAGAAGGATATGGAGGATGTGGTAAAGAAAGCGCAGGATCTGAAAGGAATGTATCAGAAAAAGACCATCCTTTTTGTAGATGAGATCCACCGCTTTAATAAAGGGCAGCAGGATTATCTGCTTCCATTTGTGGAGGACGGTACGATCATTCTGATCGGAGCAACGACGGAGAATCCGTATTTTGAGGTGAACAGCGCGTTGATTTCCAGATCCAGCATTTTTGAACTGAAGCCGCTGAGCAAGGAAGATATTAAAAAGCTTCTGGAACGTGCAGTATATGATGTGGAAAAAGGTATGGGAAGCTACCGTGCTGTGATCGATGAGGATGCACTCGATTTTCTGGCAGATGTGGCAGGCGGTGATGCGAGAAGTGCACTGAATGCGGTAGAGCTTGGTATTCTTACTACGGAACGGAGCGCAGACGACAAGATCCATATTACGATCGATGTGGCAGCAGAATGTATCCAGAAACGGGTTGTGAACTATGATAAGACCGGAGACAATCATTACGATACCATTTCGGCATTTATCAAGAGTATGCGCGGTTCTGATCCGGATGCGGCAGTCTACTATCTTGCCAAGATGCTTTATGCAGGTGAGGATATTAAGTTCATTGCCAGACGTATTATGATCTGCGCGGCAGAAGATGTGGGCAATGCAGATCCGATGGCGCTTACCGTGGCAGTTTCAGCATCACAGGCAATTGAGCGGATCGGTATGCCGGAGGCACAGATCATTCTGTCGCAGGCGGCAATCTATGTGGCAACGGCACCAAAGAGCAATGCTGCAGTCAATGCGATCTTTGAGGCAATGGATAATGTGAAGAAGGTCAAGACCACAGTACCATCTTATCTTCAGGATGCCCATTACGGCGGTGCAGCTAATATGGGACGGGGCATCGGTTATAAATACGCACACGATTATCCGAATCATTATGTGAATCAGCAATATCTTCCGGATGAGATCAGGGATGAGAGATTTTACCACCCAAGTGATAACGGACATGAAAAAGATATCAAAGAATGGATGAATTTTCTAAAAAATGTATAAACGGTGTTGACAAATGAAAACCCTAGTGATAGATTAATAACTGTAAAGATTAGCACTCGAAAGAAGTGAGTGCTAATAAGCTGAAAGGAGGAAGCCAGATGCAGGCAAGAGAAGAGTTAAGCGAAAGAAAGCTTACGATATTGCATGCGATTATCCAGACATATCTGGAGACAGGTGAGCCGGTAGGTTCCAGAACGATTTCCAAGTATTCGGATCTGAACTTAAGCTCAGCGACCATTCGTAATGAGATGGCCGATCTGGAAGAACTGGGTTACATCCTGCAGCCGCATACATCTGCCGGAAGGATTCCATCAGATAAGGGATACCGCTTATATGTGGATATGCTGATGGAAGAAAAGGAGCAGGAGCTCAATGATATGCAGGAGCAGATGCTTGAGAAAGCCGACAAGATGGATCAGTTACTGAGCCAGGCAGCGAAGGTTCTGGCGAATAACACGAATTATGCGACGATGGTTTCCACACCGGTGAATAATGCGAATAAGATCAAGTTCATTCAGTTATCCAATGTGGATGAAGAACAGCTGCTTGCCGTTATTGTACTGGGAGGTAATGTGATCAAGAACAAGATCATTACCATGGATGAGCCACTTAGCAATGAGAACCTGTTGAAGCTCAATATGCTTCTCAATACGAGTCTGAATGGTATGTCCATTGAAGAGATTAATCTTGGACTGATTGCCAGACTGAAGGAGCAGGCTGGCATTCACAGTGCAGTAGTCAGTGACGTGTTGGATGCAGTTGCAGATGCCATTCAGGTGGATGAAGATATGCACATCTACACCAGCGGCGCAACCAACATTTTTCGTTATCCGGAGTTATCCGATAAGCAGAGCGCGCAGGAGATCATCAGTGCTTTTGAAGAGAAGCAGCAGTTATCCGAACTGGTGACACAGACACTGGCACAGGAAGACAACACAGGTATTCAGGTGTACATTGGTGATGAGACACCGGTACAGACCATGAAGGACTGCAGTGTTGTGACAGCTACATACGAGCTGGGTGAAGGCATGAAAGGTACGATCGGTATCATCGGACCAAAGCGTATGGATTATGAACATGTATTAAAATCGCTGAAGAAGCTGCAGAGCGAACTGGATGCGATTTTCCATAAATCAGAATAGAAGAGAAAGGTGGTATACCATTGGAGAAAGAAAAGGATATTCATCATACAGAAAAGACTCAGGAAGAGATGGTTAAGGAAGCTGTAGAAGAAGCTAAAAAAGCGGCTTCGGAAGCAGAAGCTGAGAAGCCTGAGGCAGAATCCGAAGAGCAGGAAAGTTCAGAGGAAGAGGCAGAACAGGCAGAAGCCGATAAAGAAGAAGCTTCAGAAGGAAAGAAGGGAAAGCTTTTCGGTAAGAAGAAAAAAGACAAAAAGGACGAGAAGATTGAGGAACTGACAGACAGACTCACTCGTCAGATGGCAGAGTTTGATAACTTCCGCAAGCGTACAGAAAAGGAAAAGTCCCAGATGTACGAGATTGGTGCGAAGGATATCATAGAAAAGATCCTTCCGGTTGTAGATAACTTCGAAAGAGGTCTTGCAACAGCAGAAGAGAAGGACAAAGAAGATCCATTCATCCAGGGAATGGATAAGATTTATAAACAGTTAATGACCACCCTGGAGGGCATCGGCGTGAAGCCGATCGAGGCAGTTGGTCAGGAATTTAACCCGGATTTCCACAATGCAGTGATGCATGAGGAGAATGAGGAAGCTGGTGAGAATGTGATCACCGAAGAGTTCCAGAAGGGTTATATGTATCGTGACTCCGTAGTGAGACACAGTATGGTAAAGGTTGCAAATTAAGGAGGAAATAGACATGGGAAAAATTATTGGTATTGATTTAGGTACAACAAACAGTTGTGTAGCTGTTATGGAAGGTGGTCAGCCGACCGTTATCGCTAATACAGAGGGAGCAAGAACAACACCATCTGTTGTAGCATTTACAAAGACAGGCGAGCGTCTGGTAGGTGAGCCTGCAAAGCGTCAGGCAGTAACGAACGCAGAGAAGACAATCTCTTCTATTAAGAGAGAGATGGGTACAGATTATAAAGTAACGATTGATGGCAAGAAATATTCTCCACAGGAGATTTCAGCAATGATTCTTCAGAAACTGAAAGCTGATGCAGAAGGATATCTTGGTGAGAAGGTTACAGAGGCAGTTATCACTGTTCCTGCTTACTTCAATGATGCTCAGCGTCAGGCTACCAAGGATGCTGGTAAAATTGCAGGACTTGATGTAAAGCGTATTATCAACGAGCCTACAGCAGCAGCGCTGGCTTATGGCCTTGACAATGAGAGCGAGCAGAAGATCATGGTATATGACCTTGGTGGTGGTACATTCGATGTATCCGTAATCGAGATCGGTGATGGTGTTATCGAAGTACTTTCTACAGCTGGTAACAACAGACTTGGTGGAGATGACTTCGACCAGAAGATCACAGATTACATGCTTTCTGAATTCAAGAAACAGGAAGGTGTAGATCTTTCTACAGATAAGATGGCACTGCAGAGACTGAAAGAAGCAGCTGAGAAAGCTAAGAAAGAGCTTTCTTCTGCAACAACTACTAATATCAACCTTCCATTCATCACTGCAACAAGTGAAGGACCGAAGCATTTTGATATGAACCTTACAAGAGCTAAGTTTGATGAACTTACTCACGACCTGGTAGAGAAGACAGCTGAGCCTGTAACAAGAGCTCTTGCAGATGCAGGTATCACAGCTTCTGAGCTTGGTCAGGTACTGCTGGTTGGTGGATCTACACGTATCCCGGCTGTACAGGATAAGGTAAGACAGATGACAGGCAAAGAGCCTAGCAAATCACTGAACCCTGATGAGTGTGTAGCACTTGGTGCTTCTGTACAGGGTGGTAAGCTGGCAGGAGATGCCGGCGCAGGCGATATCCTTCTTCTGGATGTTACTCCACTTTCACTGTCTATCGAGACAATGGGTGGTGTAGCTACAAGACTGATCGAGAGAAATACTACAATTCCTACTAAGAAGAGCCAGATCTTCTCTACAGCAGCTGATAATCAGACAGCCGTAGATATCAACGTAGTACAGGGCGAGAGACAGTTCGCAAGAGACAACAAGTCCCTTGGACAGTTCCGTCTGGATGGTATCCCGCCGGCAAGACGTGGTGTACCACAGATTGAAGTTACATTCGATATCGATGCCAACGGTATTGTAAATGTATCCGCTAAGGATCTTGGAACAGGTAAAGAACAGCATATTACAATCACAGCAGGTTCTAATATGTCTGATGATGAGATCGATAAGGCTGTAAAAGAAGCAGCAGAGTTCGAGGCTCAGGATAAGAAACGTAAAGAAGCAATCGATGCTAAGAACGATGCAGACGCTATGGTATTCCAGACAGAGAAGGCTATGGAAGAAGTTGGAGACAAGATCGATGCTGCAGACAAAGCTGCTGTTGAGGCAGACTGCAAAGCACTGAAAGAGCTTCTTGAGAAAGTAAATATGGATGATATCTCCGATGCACAGGTTGCAGAGATCAACGCTGGCAAAGAGAAACTGATGCAGAGTGCACAGAAGCTGTTCGCTAAGGTATATGAGCAGTCACAGGGTGCTCAGGGTGCAGGCCCGAATCCAGGAGCAGGCGCAGGCCCGAATCCGGGACCGGCTCCGGAAGGATTTGACGGAGATGACGTTGTAGACGGAGATTATAAAGAGGTATAATCCTTGAGTGACCGGGGAACCGGTGCTAAGGTGGTTCTGCTGGACCGGTGGAGGTGACAAAACCGGTCTGGCAGATTTCTTTGTATAAAAATAATTATGCAAAAACTGCATGTTTTGGATTAAGGAGAAGTGGTTATGGCGGAGAAACGCGACTATTATGAGGTGCTTGGAGTCAGCAAAGATGTTGATGATGCAACTCTGAAGAAAGCATACAGAAAGGTTGCTAAGAAATACCATCCGGATATGAATCCGGGAGACAAGGAAGCTGAGAAGAAGTTCAAAGAGGCTTCCGAGGCTTATGCAGTTCTTAGTGATCCTGAGAAGAGAAGACAGTATGATCAGTTCGGCCATGCGGCATTTGAAGGCGGTGCGGGCGGCGCCGGCGGATATGGTGGATTTGATTTCAATGGCGCTGATTTTAGTGATATATTTGGAGATATATTTGGAGATCTGTTTGGTGGCGGACGCAGAGGCGGCGGACGTGCAAATCAGGGACCGATGAAAGGTATGAATATACGTAAAGCAGTACGTATTACTTTTGAAGAGGCTGTATTTGGATGTGAAAAAGAGATTGATGTGGTATTGAAGGATCCATGCACGAAGTGTAATGGTACAGGAGCTAAGCCTGGTACTTCACCTGAGACCTGCAGCAAGTGTGGCGGTAAGGGTCAGGTTGTATACACCCAGCAGTCATTATTTGGTATGGTACAGAATGTACAGACCTGTCCGGACTGTGGCGGAACCGGTAAGATCATCCGCGAGAAATGCCCGGATTGTGGCGGCACAGGTTATACATCCAGCAGAAAGAAAATCTCTGTATCAATCCCGGCAGGTATTGATAATGGTCAGAGCGTTCGTATCCGTGAAAAGGGTGAGCCGGGTGTAAATGGCGGACCAAGAGGTGATCTTCTTGTGGAAGTTGCTGTATCCAGACATCCGATTTTCCAGAGACAGGATATGCATATTTTCTCTACTGTACCGATTTCCTTTGCACAGGCAGCATTGGGCGGTGATGTGAAGATCAAGACGGTAGACGGTGATGTGATTTATACGGTCAAACCAGGTACCAAGACAGACACGAAGATACGTCTGAAAGGTAAAGGCGTACCGTCTGTACGTAATTCCCAGATCCGCGGTGATCATTACGTAACACTGGTGATCCAGACTCCGGAGAAGCTGAGTGCAGAGGCGAAGGAAGCATTGCGCAAGTTCGATGAACTGTCCGGCAATTCGCTGAATCAGGATCTGGATGATAGTAAGCATAAAGGGAAAAAGAAAGGATTCATGGATAAAGTAAAAGAAGCGTTTGAAGAATAGGCGGTATAGCAGAGGTTAGATATGATTTTACTCAGTAAAGAAGAAATAGAAAAGCTGATCGATCCGAATGAAATGATGGATCAGATTGAAGAGGCGTATCGCCTGTATGGAGAAAATAAATTCTTCATGCCGCCTCGCCCGGTAATCGAGCATGATAATAAGTCACTGATTTATATGCCGTGTTATACGGATGATGTGATCGGGACCAAGATTCTTACAGTATTTCCGGAGAATTCCAAGCTTGGACTTCCGTCTATTGATGGTGTGATCCTGCTGAATAATGCTGTGACCGGTGCACCGGAAGCGCTGCTTGACGGACAGTCTGTGACGGCCTGGAGAACCGGTGCAGTCGGTGGTGTAGGTATCCGCCATCTGTCGCGTAAGGACTGTCATACAGTAGGGATCATCGGAGCAGGAGCACAGGGATTCCATCTGGCGTTATATGCGTGTGCAGCCAGGGATATTCATACCGTATATATTTACAATCACAGCAATAGAGATCTTACAGATTTTATTGCAAGATTGGAGAAAGCGATTGATAATCCGAATACAAAAGTGGTATGGTGTAAAGAGACAGAAGAACTGGTGAAACACAGTGATATCATCTGTACAGCTACACCGTCTGCCGTTCCGGTACTTCCGGACGATAAAGAATTACTGCGTGGCAAATGTATTATTGCAATCGGATCGTACACGCCGGAGATGCGTGAGATTCCGGATGCCATCTGGGATCTGACGGATAAGGTATATATTGAGCTTCCTTATGCGTGTGAAGAGAGCGGTGATCTCAGCCAGCCGATCGCAGAGGGAAGACTGAAAAAAGAGCAGACTGTTCTTATGAGTGATTTTCTGAAATCCGGTGAGGATGAAGAGAAAAACGCAGCGGGTACGACATATTTTAAATCCGTAGGAATGGCACTCTTTGATATATGTGTGGCACAGAAATTATTAGCAAAGTCAAAGGAGAAATAGCAATGAAAGTAGTAGCAACAGAAAAAGCACCAAAAGCATTAGGACCATATTCTCAGGGATACGTACACGCTGGAGTACTGTACACCGCAGGACAGATCGCAATTGATCCGGCAGTGAACGATGTGACAGCAACTACTATTGAGGCGCAGACAGAGCAGGTGTGTAAGAATCTTGGAGAAGTTTTGAAAGAGGCAGGAACAGATTTTGAGCATGTACTTAAGACTACATGTTTCCTGGCTGATATGGGAGATTTTGGAGCATTTAATGAAGTGTACGGTAAGTATTTCACATCTAAGCCGGCAAGAAGCTGTGTTGCAGTAAAGACACTTCCAAAGGGAGTTCTGTGTGAAGTAGAACTGATTGCAGCAGTAGAAGAGTAGGAGGAAGTATCATGGCAGAGCAGCAGAATGGCTGTGCACCATCTGATTGTGCCAGCTGTGCGCAGGGAGCTACCTGTGGTAAGAAACCGGTAGATCTGCATGAACCGGCAAATCCGTATTCGCATGTTAATAAAGTAATCGCAGTAGTTAGTGGCAAGGGCGGTGTCGGCAAATCTATGGTAACCGCATCACTTGCACGTATGATGCGTGAACAGGGATTCTCGGTAGGTATTATGGATGCGGATATTACTGGACCATCGATTCCGAAGATGTATGGTATTCACGAGTCTGCAAAGGGCAGCGATGCAGGAATGTTTCCGTGTGAGGCAAAAGATGGCACACGTATTATGTCGGTGAATCTTTTGCTGGAGCATGAGGAAGATCCGGTTATCTGGCGGGGACCTGTGATCGCAGGTGTGGTAAAGCAGTTCTGGACCGATGTGATGTGGGGAGAACTGGATTATCTCTTTATTGATATGCCGCCTGGAACCGGTGATGTACCGCTGACAGTATTTCAGTCACTTCCGGTGGACGGAGTAGTGATTGTAACATCACCTCAGGATCTGGTCAGAATGATCGTGAAGAAGGCTTACAATATGGCAGAGGCTATGCATATTCCGGTACTTGGTATCGTGGAGAATTACAGTTATCTGACATGCCCGGATTGCGGCAGGAAGATTTCCGTATTTGGCGAGAGTCATATTGATGAAATCGCAGAAGAACTTGGCGTTCCGGTACTTGGTAAGATGCCGATCGATCCTGCACTTGCAGAGGCAGTAGAGTCTGAGAAGTTCTATGAGAGCGATAACCAGTATCTTGCAGATGCAGTGAATAAATTGTAATATTCGGATTGGCAGATTTTATAATGAAAGATTTAGAATGATAAGAAAGTGGCATGCGTGATGCGCATGTCGCTTTCTTGTTTTATAGTTATAGATTAAAACTATAAGTGGGCGCAATTATGTATATTATCAATTAGACAGCCGGGGAGATCTATAGGATAATTAAAGTGTTATATATAAGTCAATTTAGGAAAGAGAGGGTACGAAAATGACTTTATGTGATTCAAAGAAAAAACTTGCGCTGGCAGGCGCAGGCTGCGGTGTTGTAGCTGCAGTTCTTGCATTCCTCGGCAACCCGGCAAATATGGCGTTCTGTATTGCATGCTTTGTCCGTGATATGGCTGGTTCACTGGGAATGCATCAGGCGGAAGCAGTACAGTATGCGAGACCGGAGATCATCGGACTGGTACTGGGTTCCTTTATTATCTCTGTTGCAACGAAAGAGTATCGTTCGACAGCAGGATCATCACCGATGATCCGTTTTATCCTTGGTATGATCATTATGACCGGTTCCCTGGTATTCCTGGGATGCCCGCTGCGTATGGTGATCCGTATGTCAGCAGGAGATCTGAATGCATGGGTAGCTTTGATCGGATTTATCCTTGGTGTAGGTACAGGCACGATTATGTTGAAGAAGGGAAGTACACTGGGACGCGCCCATGAGACTAATCAGGCAAGCGGTACAGTACTTCCGATTCTGATGATCGCAATACTGATCCTTGCGCTCTGCACAAGTCTCTTAAAGAGCAGTACAGCTGGTCCGGGAAGCATGCATGCACCAATCATTGCTTCACTGATCGGTGGTCTGGTATTCGGAGCACTGGCTCAGAAGTCCAGAATGTGTTTTGCAGGCGGTATCCGTGATGCATTTCTGATGAAGAACTTTGATCTGTTAACGATTATCGGAAGTCTGTTCGTTGTAATGCTGATCTTTAACATCGCAACAGGAAGATTTGTACTTGGATTTAACACACCGGGGATCATCGCTCACTCCGAGCATCTGTGGAATATCCTTGGTATGTACGCAGTTGGATTTGCGGCAGTACTTGCAGGAGGATGCCCGCTTCGTCAGTTAATCCTTGCAGGACAGGGATCTTCTGATTCAGCAGTAACAGTTCTTGGTCTGTTTGTAGGCGCAGCGCTGTGCCACAATCTTGGACTTGCATCCAGCGGTACAGCAATGAATCCTGAGACAAAAGAAATCGTTGCAGGAGCTGTTACACCAAATGGTAAGATTGCAGTTATCATCTGCATTATCGTATGCTTTGTGATCGCATTTACCAATAAGCGTAAAATTGCAGCAATCACAAACAAATAAGTATCAGCAGAATGAACAATTCTGAAAACAGAATCCAGAAATAAAATCCGAAAAAATCGGAATGAAAGGAAGGCGGCCATTATGGTAGAAGTAGATGCAAGAGGTTTATCCTGCCCGGAACCAATCATGCTGACAGCAGAGGCACTGGCAGGTGCAAAGGGACCGATTAAGGTACTCGTAAGCGAGCCACATCAGAAGACAAATGTTGAGAAACTTGCCAAGGATCGCGGCAAGAAGACAACGGTTACAGAAGATGGTTCAGATTTTGTGATTGTAATTGAATAAGGTGTAATAAGGTATCATTAAGAAGGAGCAGTTCTGGGAAAGCAGGGCTGCTTCTTTCTGTATGGAGGTGAGTCAGAGTAAGGGCTGTTATCGGACCTTACATTTGTCTTACATTTTCTGAATTGCTGGGAAATGTAGTGTAACTTGTGGTAAAATATGCGGATAAGGAGGAATGGGAAAATGTATCGGATCCTGATTATAGAAGATGACTTTACGATGGCGAGTGCGATGAAGAAGCAGATAGAATCCTGGGGGAATGAAGTGCGGCTGGTATCAGATTTTCAGAATGTAGTTCATGAATTTATAGAATACGATCCTCATATGGTGCTGATTGATATTATGCTGCCATTTTTTAATGGCTATCACTGGTGCAGTGAGATTCGGAAGATTTCTAATGTTCCGGTTATCTTTATTTCTTCTGTATCCGACAATATGAATATCATTATGGCAATGAATATGGGGGCGGACGATTTTATTCCGAAACCTGTGGATCTGAATGTAATGATTGCGAAGATTCAGGCGGTGCTCAGGAGAACCTATGACAGAAGTAATCAGGTGCCGGTGCTGGAATGCGGAGGAGCGGTATTGAATCTGAATGATACGACATTGACCTGGAGGGATCAGAAGATCGAGCTGACACGCAATGAATTTCGCATTTTAAAGACACTGATGGAGAATCGAGGCAAGATTGTCAGCCGGGATACGCTGATGACAAGACTCTGGGAGGATGACTGTTATGTGGAAGAAAATACGCTGACAGTTAATGTGACCAGACTCCGTAAGAAGTTAGAGCAGGCGGGGCTGAAAGATTTTATCACGACCAGAGTGGGACATGGATATCTGATTGAACTTCCGGAGGAACACGAGTGATGAAAAAGGAACGGATAGGTGAGATGCTTGGCTGGTATGTGCATGAACACAGGAGAGGAATCTGGCTGACTGTAATCTTGGGTGTGATCTATGGATGCGTATTTTATCTGTATAATCTTCCTGTGGAAGCGGCACTGTATGGAACAGCACTCTGTATGGCATTTCTTCTGACTATAAATGCATTCTGGTTCTGGAAGTTTTGCAGAAAGCACCAGAAAAGAATAGCACTTATTCCTGGTATTGAGTATGCATACCGGGATATGACGGAGCCGGATACATTAGCAGAGGCAGATTATCAACAGATGATCACAGATCTGGGAAACCGATGTTATGAGCAGGTACTGGAATTAGAACAGCAGGAGCAGGAGAGCAAAGAGTATTATACGATCTGGGTGCATCAGATCAAGACGCCGATTGCTGTGATGCGGATGATTCTGCAGGAAGAGGATACCAGACAGAACAGAGAACTTCTGGCAGAGTTGTTCCGGGTTGAACAGTATGCGGAAATGGCATTGTCTTACATTCGTCTGGAAAGCAGTGAGTCAGATTTTGTAATAAAGGAATATAAGCTGGATGATATCATACGGCAGGCGATTCACAGGTATGCACCGCAGTTTATTCGGAGAAAATTGCGTCTGGTGTATGAGCCGACTGAAGTGAAGGTGCTGACGGATGAAAAATGGCTGTTATTTATTCTGGAGCAGCTTATCTCGAATGCGGTGAAATATACGCCGTCGGGAACGATTACGATCAGGGTAACGGAAGATAAAAAACTATCGGTAGAAGATACTGGAATCGGCATTGCACCGGAAGATCTGCCGAGAATATTTGAAAAAGGCTTTACCGGTTATAATGGAAGAAGTGATAAAAAAGCGACAGGACTTGGACTGAACCTGTGCCGAAAAGCGGCAGAACAGCTGAATATCGGGATTACGGCTGAATCGGAGCCGGGAAAAGGAAGTTGTTTTACGCTGGATTTGCAAGAGCGCCAGATTAATATTGAGTAATCTGACGTAATCTTTCAAAAATGTCACATGAGGCGGGGAGATTGTCACCAGAATCGATGTCTGGCAGAATGGGAAGGCTCTATACTGATAGCAGAACAGAAAAAGGAGGTCATAGACAATGTCTATATTAGAAGTATCATGTCTGAAAAAAGTATATACGACCAGACTTGGCGGCAATCAGGTGCAGGCTCTGTCAGATGTGTCATTTTCGGTAGAAGAGGGAGAATATGTAGCAATCATGGGAGAATCCGGCTCCGGTAAGAGTACGCTGCTGAATATCCTGGCAGCATTGGATCGTCCGACAGGAGGAAGAGTAAAACTGGATGGCAAAGATATCGGACTGATCCGTGATAAAGAGATTACCGAGTTTCGGAGAGAAAATCTTGGCTTTGTATTCCAGGATTTTAATCTGTTAGATACATTTAGTCTGAGGGATAACATTTTTCTCCCATTGGTATTATCCAGAAAAAGTGTGAAGGAGATGAACAGCCGTCTGCTTCCAATCGCACAGAAGCTTGGTATCAGAGAATTGCTGGATAAGTATCCGTACGAAGTGTCTGGCGGACAGAAACAGCGCGTGGCTGTAGCGAGAGCGTTGATCACCAATCCGAAGCTGATTCTCGCGGATGAACCGACAGGAGCGCTGGATTCCAGATCTGCAGATGATCTGCTGCGTCTGTTTGGTGAAGTGAACAGAGAAGGTCAGACAATCCTTATGGTAACACATTCTGCAAGAGCAGCCAGCAGGGCTGGAAGAGTGTTATTTATCAAAGATGGAAGAGTCTTTCATCAGATTTACCGCGGTGACAGTACAGATGAGCAGATGTATCAGAAAATCTCGAATACACTGACACTGCTTGCGACAGGCGGTGAGATGTGATGAAAAAGGGATTTTATGCAAGACTGGCAGCTGATAATATCCGCAAAAACAGCAAGCTTTACATTCCGTATATATTTACATGTGTGCTGTCGGTAGTCATGTTCTATGTGATGATGTCGTTGGGACAGGATCCAGCAGTGAAAAAGATGTTTGCCGGTGAGTCATTATCTTTGATTATGAGGATGGGCACATTCGTAGTGGGCCTGTTTGTATGTGTATTTCTGCTTTATTCCAATGGGTTTCTGATGAAGCGGAGGCAGCGTGAATTTGGAGTGTTTAATATCCTTGGAATGGAAAAACGGCATCTGAGCCATGTGCTTTTTCTGGAAACTATGATGGTTGCAGCAGGAAGTGTGGTGCTGGGTGTGCTGTTTGGTATGCTTTTCAGTAAGATCATGTTCCTGCTGCTCTGCAAGATAATCGGGCAGAAAAATGTATTTGGATTTTTCGTCTCAGGCAAAGCAATCCTTGTTACTGCATTCGTGTTTGCAGTGATCCATTTTTTAATCTATCTGAAAAGCAGACGTAAGATCCGCACTTCGCAGCCGATTGAATTACTGCATGGCAGCAGTGTGGGTGAACGGGAACCGAAGAGTAAATGGATTCTGGCTGTCCTGGGTGTGGCTGCATTGATTGCAGGATATTATATGGCGTTGTCTGCAAAAGGAACTGTGGATTCTTTGAAGTTGTTTTTTGCAGCGGTGATTCTGGTTATTGCGGCAACCTATTTGCTCTTTATGGCTGGCAGTATCGTAATTCTGAAAATGCTCAGAAAAAACCGCCGTTTCTATTATAAGCCAGAGCATTTTATCAGCGTGTCGGGCATGATGTACCGGATGAAGCAGAATGCGGCCGGGCTTGCAAGCATCTGTATCCTGTCTACTATGGTACTGGTTATGCTGTCGTCTACCGGAAGCCTGATGATCGGAATGGAAGATATGATACAGAGACGTCATCCGAATGATTTTGGTATCTATATGAATGCGGATGATGAAGAAAAGAATCAGGTGGTGCTGGATCAGATTAAAGCATATTGTAAAGAACATCAGATTGCAGAAAAAGATGCAGTGGATTACCATTATTATACCATAACAGGATGTCTGCAGAAGGATCAGATGGAGCTGGATCAGACAAAGCTTGACTATTTTAACGATAATGGTAATCTTCGGGTTGTACTTGTCATGCCATTATCCGAATATTGTAAAGTTACAGGAAGAAAGTCAGAACTTTCCAGTCAGGAAATGCTGCTTGGTACCGGACGCAGTTCCTATGATGGTTCGGAGATGAAACTGATGGATCAGATCTATAAGATCAAGGGAAAGGTGGAGCATTTTCCGGGAAATGGTCAGACAAATTCTAATATTCTGGATGCTTATACGGTAGTGCTTGAAGATGATGCGTTTGATACATTATATCAGAAGATCGAGGATGCATATGGATATGATATGCAGATAAATGAATATTATGGATTTGATGTGTCAGCAGACAAAGATGCACAGCTTCAGCTGAATAAGTATATGTGGCAGATAGTGCAGGAACAGGGATCAGATGGTATCGATATCGAATGCAGAGAATCGTCCAGAAGTGATTTCGTCGGCATATATGGAGGCATGTTTATGCTGGGCGTGTTCCTTGGAACGCTCTTTATCACGGCGATGGTGCTGATCATTTATTACAAACAGATTTCAGAAGGTTATGAAGATCGAAAGCAGTTTGAGATCATGCAGAAGGTGGGCATGTCCCAGCCAGAGGTGAAAAAAGTGATCCGTTCGCAGATACTGATGGTGTTTTTCCTGCCATTAGTGGCAGCAGGAGTACACATAGCAGTTGCATTTCCGATGATCAGGAATCTGTTGAAAGCACTTAATATGCGTAATGCAGATCTGTACAGGAATTGTACGATCGGTGTGTATCTGGGGTTTGCAGTTCTGTATATTCTGATCTATAGTCTGACAGCGAAAGCATATTACAGGATTGTAAAGAGATCATAAGGTTTGGTAAATCCAGGAAAATTATAATATCGTATTGACGAAACGAACGTGTGTTTGTATAATGATAACAAACATACGTTCGTTTTTGCGCTTTCAATGATTGCGTATATATATGAAATAAGGATACAGGAAGAATGGAAAGGGGAGAGGCAAGGATGCAGATCACGGAGAATATGTCAGTGATGGAGAAGCTGCGTATATTGACGGATGCCGCCAAGTACGATGTGGCATGTACATCCAGCGGTACATCAAGAGGGAATGATGGCACAGGGATCGGAAGCTGTGTACAGATGGGGCTTTGTCACAGTTTTGCGGCAGATGGCAGATGTATCTCTCTGCTTAAGATTCTTTTTACTAATGAATGTATTTTTGATTGTAAGTATTGTATTAACCGGCGGAGTAATGATGTGCCGAGAGCCTCTTTTACTCCGGATGAGATCTGTGAGCTTACGATAGAATTCTATCGGAGGAATTACATAGAGGGATTATTTTTGAGTTCCGGGGTGCTGAAGAGCCCTGATTATACAATGGAACTGATCTGTGCGGCACTTGAAAAGCTGCGGAAGATATATCGATTTCAGGGCTATATCCACGTAAAAGCGATTCCGGGAGCCAGCGAGGAACTGATACAGCGGGCGGGATTTCTGGCGGACAGGATGAGTGTGAATCTGGAACTTGCTACCGCGGAAGGTTTGAGGACACTGGCGCCGCATAAGACCAGAGATAAGATTCTGAAGCCGATGCGGCTGGTGCAGAATGGCAGAAGTCAGAATGCTTACGAATTAAAAGTATACCGCCATGCACCTGCCTTTGTGCCGGCAGGACAGAGTACACAGATGATCGTAGGGGCGACGCCGGAGACGGATTATCAGATGCTGCGTGTTGCGGAGTCATTGTATCAGAAGTTTGATCTGAAACGAGTGTTTTATTCTGCATTTGTATCGGTGAATGAAGACAAGGCGCTTCCGGCTAAGACAGATCAGGGACCGCCGCTCCTCAGGGAGCATCGGCTGTATCAGGCAGACTGGCTGCTCAGATATTATAAGTTTGAAGCGAAGGAACTGCTGACAGAAGAAGAGCCTAATTTTAATCCGCTGTTTGATCCGAAGTGTAACTGGGCACTCAGACATCTGGAGTGTTTTCCGGTAGAAGTGAATCAGGCATCGTATGAGATGCTTCTGCGTGTGCCGGGGCTTGGTTACCGGTCAGCGGGACGGATCGTTCGTGCGAGAAGGATTGGTACACTGGATTTTCAGGATCTGAAGAAGATCGGAGTTGTGTTGAAACGGGCAATGTATTTTCTGACCTGCAACGGACGGATGATGTATCCGGTGAAGATGGAACAGGATTACATTGCAAGGAATCTGCTGGATGCAGGAGAGAGACTGCCGAAGGAAGTGCGGGGGATGACATACCGGCAGTTATCTTTATTTGATGATGTGAGATTTGGCGGTGGTGTGAATGAAAAGAATTTATGTGTGTGAGAATGAAGTGACCGGACTTTTTTCGGCACTCTACGATGCGTGGAAATATCTGATAACAGACCGAGACGCAGAGTGTGGAATTCGATTCCGGGGACATCTGGATCAGGAACTTTTCTGTGAATATACAGAAGTTGCTTCGAATGAGAAAAAGGCGGTATCTGTGGAACGCATGATCCTGTCTCATATGGGATGGTATGCATATAAACTGATCTACCAGGCAGCACTTTCTGATGCTCCGGACAGAGGGGACGTGATTCTTGGAACGATGCTTGCTGCCAGAGAGATCCCGGACAGCAGAAGGATTATGGATCATCTGGGGAATGCACAGGTGGAACAGACCTTTGAACTCAGCAGGATGGTGAATAATGAGACTACCAGATGGATCGAGCTGATGCGGTTTCGGGAATTAGAACAGGGAATTCTTTATGCACGGTTTGAGCCTAAGTGCAGGGTACTTTCCTGTGTGGCACCGCATTTCGCAGAACGTCTGCCCATAGAGAACTGGATGATACATGATGTAGTACATGAAGAGTATGCAGTGCATGAGTCGGGAAAGCAATGGGTGCTGGTATCCGGTGAGTGTGTGGACGAACACAGACTGGGCGCATATTCAGTGAAGGAAGAAAAGTTCAGTGAACTGTGGAAAGAATTTACAGATACGATTGCGATTAAGGAGAGAAAAAATCCGCGGTGCCAGATGGGACATCTGCCACTCTGGTGCAGAAAGAATCTGGTGGAGTTTGAATAACAATTCGAGATAGTGTACAATGGTTCATAACAATACAGAAGGAAAGATGTGAGTTATGGACAGGCAGAAGGTGAAGATTTCGGTCCGTAATCTGGTGGAGTTTATCCTAAGGAGCGGAGATATTGACAATCGAATAGCAGCGCAGGATAAGGATGCCATGCAGATGGGAGCGAAGCTTCACCGCAAGATCCAGAGAAGGATGGGCGCATCTTATCATCCGGAAGTTACCCTGCGGCGAGTGGTAAGCTTTGGTTCGTTTGATATCCAGGTGGAAGGCAGAGCAGATGGTATCATCGAAGAAGAACGCATCTGTATCGATGAGATCAAGGGCGTATTCAAAGATCTGGAACGAATGGAAGCGCCGATTCCGGTGCATCTGGCGCAGGCGAAGTGCTATGCCTGTATTTATGCAAGGGAGAAGGAACTTGCTGAGATTGATGTTCAGATGACTTATTGCAATATGGAGACAGAGGATATTCGCAGATTCCGTGAGTCATATCAGACAAAAGAACTGGAAGAGTGGTTTATGGAGCTGATGCATCAATATGAGAAATGGGCAAGATTTCAGATCGAATGGCGGGAAGAGCGCAATGCATCCGTGAAGCAGGTGGAGTTCCCCTATGATTACCGAAAGGGACAACGGGAACTGGTGTCATCCGTATATCGGACGATCCTCAGGAAGAAGAAGTTATTTATCCAGGCACCCACAGGTACAGGCAAGACGCTGGCAACGGTGTTCCCGGCAGTGAAGGCTGTTGGAGAAGGTCTGGGAGAGAAGATTTTCTATCTGACGGCAAAGACGATTACCAGAACGGCAGCGGCGAGTGCATTTGACACGTTGAAAGAACAGGGGCTTAAGTATAAAGTGATCACGCTGACGGCGAAGGAGAAGATCTGCTTTTGCGATAAGGCAGAGTGTAATCCGGAGTACTGTCCGTATGCTAAGGGACATTTTGACCGTGTGAATGATGCAGTTTACGAATTGATCGCAGAACGGGATGCAATTACCAGGAGTGTGTTGGAAGAGCAGGCAGAGAAATGGCAGGTGTGTCCGTTTGAATTGGGACTTGATACTGCGATCTGGATGGATGCCGTGATCTGCGATTATAATTATGTATTTGATCCTAATGCACATCTGAAACGCTTCTTTGGAGAAGGTGTGAGAGGAGATTATCTGTTTTTGATTGATGAGGCACATAATCTGGTAGAACGTGGCAGAGAAATGTACAGTGCCAGCTTGTGTAAAGAAGAGCTCTTGCAGGTGAAGCGTCAGGTCAAGCATATCGATGAGCGATTGACAAAGCGGCTGGAAGAGTGTAACAGACAATTGTTGGAATTAAAGAGAAATTGTGATGGCGTAACAGTGCTTGACAGTGTGATGCATGTTTATCTGAAATTGTTATCACTGATGGCAGAGATGGAACGCTTTCTGGAGGATTATAAGCAGCTTGCAGAACGGGAGGATGTGCTGAAGTTATATTTTGAAGTACGCACCTTTATTACCGTTTATGAGAAGCTGGATGAGAATTATATGATCTATGCGGAACTTGCAAAGGATGGACAGTTTTTCCTTCGCCTGTTTTGCATGAATCCTGCAGTGAATCTCAAAGAATATATAGAAAAAGGCAATAGTACGATATTATTTTCGGCTACGTTACTTCCGATACAATATTATAAAGAACTGCTTAGTACGGAACAGGATGATTATGCTGTGTATGCGGAGACTGTATTTGAAGAGAGTCAGTGCAAACTGCTTCTGGGAACTGATGTGAGTACCAGATATACTATGCGGGGGGATGCGATGTACCGTCGTTATGCGGAGTATCTCTATGAGATGGCATCTGCCAAAGAGGGTAATTATATGTCTTTCTTCCCATCCTATTATTTCCTGGAACAGGTATATGAAGCTTTTGTGGAATTGATAGAAAAAAAGAAGAGTAAACGGAACGAAGAAGATGACACTGGCGCAGAGAAGATTGAATGTCTGGTACAGGCACCTTATATGTCAGAGGAAGCAAGAGAGATTTTTCTGGAAGGTTTTGAAGAAAAACATGAAGGAAGCCTGATGGGCTTTTGCGTGATGGGGGGTGTGTTTTCAGAAGGCATTGATCTTGCGAGAGAGCGTCTGATCGGAGCGGTGATCGTGGGAACCGGCCTTCCGCAGGTTTGTCTGGAACGTGAACTCTTGAAGAATTATTTTGATGCCAGAGGGCAGAATGGTTTTGACTATGCCTATGTGTATCCCGGAATGAATAAGGTACAGCAGTCGGCGGGAAGAGTAATCCGAACGGAAGAAGACAGAGGCGTGATCCTTTTGCTGGATGAGCGTTTCAGGGAACGCAGATACAGAAATACCTTCCCACGGGAATGGAAAGGCATTCAATATTGTAATATTCATAATGTAAAAGATCAGATTCAAAGCTTCTGGTCCGGCAATTCATCGAAGTAAGTTAAGAATTCTGTCACAGCCGGTGATACCGGGAGTTTATCGTTATAGACGACAGCAAGTTCTCTCTGTGGCAGGGATTCTCTGGTTTCTACGATGAAGAGATCATCGGAGTCTTTTGGAACACAGTAGTCCGGTACAAAGGCAACACCCAGTCCAATGCGGGCAAGATCAATCAGCAGGTCATTACTGCTTAGTTCAGCTTCCGGAACCAGTTCCAGCTGGTGCTGCTGAAAAAGACTGTGCAGAAATTCACTCGTGGTACTCTGCTTGTCCAGCATTAGAAGCGGATATTCAGAGAGCTCGGCAAGTGAAAGTTTTCGGTCTTTTAACTGTGAGAATGACTGGTTGGCTACAAATACATCCCGGAACTGCTTGATTCGCTTGATAGACCAGAGGTTATTCAGATAAGCGTTCGGATAATTCACGACGATAAAGTCTGCCTGACCGTTTTTTAGGATATCGACACAGCGGATCGAAGTTGCATTGATAACCTTGATATGCAGATTTGGGAATGTCTGGTGAAACCGTTCGATATACGGAACCAGAAAATACCGGCATATGGTGTCACTGGCGGCAATTCGGATCTGTCCACCGGTGGTGATGGATTCCAGAAGCTGTGATTCTCCGCGGCGGATCAGGCTGATCGCCGGTTCGATATGGCGGAGCAGAATCTCGCCTTCCGGAGTCAGACGTACCTTTTTGGTGCTGCGGATAAAGAGTGTCTGGGATAATTTTCCTTCCAGAGCTTTGATTGACTGGCTGACTGCCGATTGAGATATGTAGAGCTTCTTTGAAGCTTCTGAAAAGCTCAAAGTAGTTGCCACATAGTAAAATACTTTATATAATTCATAATTAATATCCATTACAATTTCCTCCCATTAGGAAATATTATAAGGGAAAACGGATGGAATGACAATAAAGAATAGACAAGGAGAAATAAAATGAAACAAATACAGAAGATTTCCGCAGTGATTATGATGTTTTTACTGATAGGCGTACTGCTGCTGACAAGTTTCCAGGTGGCGATCTATGGTGACAGTCAGTATCGGTTTTATGAAAGAGAGTATGAAAAGTATCAGGTGGCAGACAGTCTGGATATGACGATGGATAACATTATGGACGTGACTGACCAGATGATGGCATATCTGATCGGAAAGAAAGCAGAGTTATCAGTGATTACAGATGTAGATGGCGAGACGCAGGATTTCTTCAATGAACAGGACAGATTCCATATGGGAGAAGTAAATGATCTGTTTCTCGGCGGACTTAAGATACGTAATATCATGCTGGCAGCGGTTATTCTGATATTGATACTGCTGGCAGTGTGGAAAGCGGATCTGAAGAAGCTGCTTCCGAGAGCGTATTTTGTAACACTTGGCATTACCGGCGTGGTAACGGTAGTGCTGGGAGGGTTGTTTGCTTCAGATTTTGATAAATATTTCCGCATTTTTCATGAGATATTCTTTGATAACGATCAGTGGATGTTTGATCCGGCGACAGACTATATGATCCGTATGCTTCCGGAAGGATTCTTTTATGATTTTGTATTCCGGATCGGAGGATTCTTCGTGGGAAGTCTGTTGATATTGGGAGTTGTGTCTGCAATCTGTATCTTTATGGAGAAACGGAAGAAGAAAAATGAAGTGATTAGATAGACTTATAAAAGAGTTAAGT
>CAVAVU010000101.1:0-9343 GCA_963592205.1 bacterium | reverse complement strand
CCATGCCTCGCAAACCCGCATAAATACTGAATGTATGGAGTTTTGCTCATGGCTATAATATACAAAATAAGAGGTTATCATATGTGGGCTTATCATAGTGTATTTTATCAGATCTATCCGATCGGTTTCTGCGGGGCACCGTATGCCAATGACGGCAACTGCGTACCACGCATCCGCAAGATTGGAGAATGGGCTGATTATCTAAAAGAACTTGGTGTCAGCGCAATTCTGCTGAATCCGATCTTCGAGTCAGACAACCATGGCTACGACACCAGAGATTTCCGTACTGTCGACTGCCGTCTTGGCACGAACGAAGATTTTGCAAAGGTCTGCCGCACACTTCACGAACACGGGATCCGCATCGTTCTGGATGGTGTATTTAATCATGTAGGACGCGGATTTTGGGCATTCCGCGATGTGCAGGAAAAGAAATGGGATTCTCCATACAAAGACTGGTTCCACATCAGCTTCGACGGCAACAGCTGTTATGATGATGGATTCTGGTACGAAGGCTGGGAAGGACATTTTGAACTGGTGAAGCTGAACCTGCAGAATCCGGCTGTGACCGATTATCTGCTTGACTGCGTGCGCGGATGGATCGAAGAATTTGACATTGACGGACTCCGTCTGGATGTAGCATACAGTCTGGATCACAACTTTATGCGAAGTCTCAGACACTTTACAAATGAACTTAAGCCAGACTTTGCATTGATTGGCGAGGTCTTATTCGGCGACTATAATCTGATCGTAAATGACGGCATGCTGCACAGCTGTACCAACTACGAATGCTATAAGGGAATCTACTCCAGTTTCAATTCGATGAATATGTTCGAGATCGCACATTCCCTGCATCGCCAGTATGGTCCGGATCCGTGGTGCATTTACCGCGGCAAGCATCTGATGAACTTTGTAGACAACCACGATGTCACCAGACTTGCAAGTATTCTGACGAACAAGGAACATATTCGTCCGGCTTACGGATTACTAATGGGTATGCCCGGTATTCCATGTCTGTATTACGGCAGTGAATGGGGCGAAGAAGGTATGAAGGCTCCGGATAATGACTATGCATTACGTCCGTGTTTCGATGCGCCAAAGCCAAATGAACTGACAGAATTTATCGAGAAACTGATCGCTATAAGACAGTCCAGTGATGGTCTGTGCAACGGCGGTTACCGCAATGTGGTTCTGACCAATCACCAGTTGATCTTCGAACGGGCTTCCGAAAAAGAACGGCTCTTCGTAGCAATCAATGCCTCCGGCGATCATTACACTGCTTACCACGGTGATCTGAATGGCACCGTAACGGAACTGATCAGTGGCAACACCCTGACATTAAACGGACAGTATAACATGGCGCCGTACAGTGTAGCTTATCTGAAATTCTAAAACTATATCTTTTGCGCATCAATGTATATAACACGAGGCTGTGATTAATCAAAAGTCTTTGATTAATCACAGCCTCATTTCATACGTCTATTTCATTACTACTTTACGGAAGTTCTTCTTACCTTTCTTTACTACAAGACCTTCGCCAAATGCATCTGCTGTATAAGAAGTCTTAATATCTCCTACTTTCTCACCTTCAACAGTGACGCCGCCCTGCTGTACGGCACGTCTTGCTTCCGCTCTTGACGGAACCAGACCACTCTTAACAAGAATGCTCAGAATATCGATGCTTCCATCTGTCAGATCCTCTGCTGTCAGTTCTGTTGTCGGCATATCTGCTGCTGCGCCCTGGCTAAACAGCGCTCTTGCTGCTGCCTGTGCTTTCTCAGCTTCCTCTTCACCGTGTACCAGCTTAGTCAGCTCGTAGGCAAGAATCTCTTTTACAGTATTAAGCTGCGCACCTTCCCAGCTGTCCATCTTGTCAATCTCTTCCAACGGAAGGAAGGTCAGCATACGGATACATTTGAGTACATCAGCGTCTCCTACATTTCTCCAGTACTGATAAAAATCAAATGGAGATGTTTTCTCCGGATCAAGCCATACCGCACCACTCTGTGTTTTACCCATCTTCTTACCTTCTGAGTTCAGCAACAGTGTGATTGTCATTGCACTTGCATCCTTGCCGAGCTTACGACGGATCAGCTCTGTACCCGCCAGCATATTACTCCACTGGTCATCACCGCCGAACTCCAGGTTACATCCGTAATTCTGGAACAGCTCGTAGAAGTCATATGCCTGCATGATCATGTAGTTGAACTCCAGGAAACTGAGTCCCTTTTCCATTCTCTGCTTGTAGCACTCTGCTGTCAGCATACGGTTAACTGAGAAATGCGGTCCGATCTCACGAAGTACATCGATGTAGTTCAGATCCAGAAGCCAGTCAGCATTGTTCACCATCAGAGCCTTGCCTTCTGAGAAATCGATAAACTTGCTCATCTGCTTCTTGAAGCAGTCACAGTTGTGCTGGATCTGCTCCGGTGTCATCATGCTTCTCATGTCAGATCTTCCGGATGGATCTCCGATGTATCCTGTACCACCGCCGATCAGTGCGATTGGCTTATTGCCGGCTTCCTGCAGTCTCTTCATCAGACACAGTGCCATGAAATGACCTACGTGCAGACTGTCCGCTGTCGGGTCAAATCCAATGTAAAATGTTGCCTTTCCATTGTTAACCAGTTCTCTGATTCTCTCTTCATCAGTTACCTGCGCGATCAGTCCACGCGCCTGAAGTTCTTCATAAATACCCATAACTTTCTCCTCTTCTTTTCCAATAAAATAACCCATCCTTATCTCTCGATAAGGACGGGCTTATACTCCGTGTTACCACCTTAATTCACCGTCAGCTCACACTGACAGTCTCTGCGACTGCCTTCACAGTCTCTGCGCGTAACGTGCGCCAGCGTCACAGTCTACTCAAATTCTCCAATTTATAATACCCTGAGATTCTTTCAGTGTGCAGCTCCGAGATGTATTCTCATTCCTCTCCTTCATGCGCCTCTCATCAGCCGGCTGCTTTCTGTACGGGTGTAAGAAATGTTACTTTTTCTCTTCTTTGCTTTTCCGCTATTTTCTAAAAGATTAACCGATTTTCGGTCTCTTGTCAAGACCTTTTGCCCCAGTCTCATCTGTCCATCAATAGCCTGCTGATTAGACTATTAATTAATCAATACTGTATTTCCTGCGGTATTCATCCAGGATAGGTTTGTGCTTCTTCGCATGCTCCAGCACTTTCTCCCTAGTCTCCATATCCTGTTCTTCATCCAGAATTGAAGAATGAATATGCATATCCGGATCATTTTCTTCCATCTTAATCACCGCTGTAACCGCACCGGTACAATGTGCCGTAATACGTTCAAAACTGTTCAATAGCTCATTGAATGCCGTACCCTGTTTGAGCTCACAATCACCATGGCTCAGTCTGGTTACATGGCGCATCTTCATCTCTTCTGCCAGTGCCGATACTACCATAGACAGTGATCTCACACGGAATGCACTCTCTTCTTCCCGCTCTTTCAACGTTGTCTCTGTCAGACTTACTGTCTCGCGAACCGCTGCCATGATCACATCAAGTTCTTCTAACGCATCCTGAGACAACTCTATATTCATTTCATTAATCTCATTAGTCACTCTGGCAACATTCGATGCATAGTCGCCCACACGCTCCAGGTCACTGATAATATGCAGATACAGCGACACCTGTCTGGTCTGTGCCGTATTCATCTCACGTTTGGTAAGCTGCATCAAGTATTCGCCGATCTTCGTCTCATACTTATCAATCAGTTCTTCCTTGCTCTGTACCTTGTTATAGCGTTCGCGCTCAAATCCATCTACCAGATCCAGCGCACGACCGACATTCTTGCGTACATTCTTAGACATGCCACGCAGTACACGACGGCACTGTCCGATAGCCAGCGCCGGATATGCCAGCAGACGCTCTTCCAGCAGATCGAAGTCTGCACTGTCTGCCATATCTTCCAGATCCTCCGGACTGTCCTTGATCAGCTTACATACTAACTTCTCAATCTTAGGGATAAATCCAAACAGTACACATACAGTTGCCGCACGGAATGCCGTATTGATAATTGCAATCGCAACCGGACTCATGGTCATATCCAGGAACGGATAATGCACAATCGCATTACTTGCATAGAAGATCGTTCCCCAGATCACCATACCGAACAAGTCATTGATCAGGTATACAAGTGCGGTTCTCTGACCATTCTTATTCGCACCGATCGCAGAGATCAGTACCGGACAGGCAGCACCGACACCGATACCGAGGATGATTGGAAATGCTGTTGCAAATGTCAGTGATCCGGTCACAGACAATGCCTGCAGGATACCAACTGCCGCTGATGCACTCTGCAAAATCGCGGTAAATGCGATACCAAACAGAATACCAGCTAATGGATTAGAAAACATTGTCAGCGTATTCGTAAATGCTTCGCTTTCTTTCAGCGGTGCCACAGCCCCACTCATGGTCTGCATACCAAACATCAGAATGGAAAAACCAAGCATGATATTACCCACATTACGGTATACGGTTCTCTTAGATACCATCTTCATCACGATACCAACAATCGCTACTACTGCACTGATCGTTGCTGTCGATAAGATTTTGGCAATTCCGCTTGAACCATTAATATAAGACAGACACAAAATCCATCCGGTAATACTGGTACCGATATTGGCACCCATAATAATACCGATTGCCTGTCTCAGCTTCATCATACCAGAGTTAACGAATCCGACTACCATAACCGTCGTCGCTGACGACGACTGAATAATCGAAGTCACTCCTGCTCCAAGTGCTACTCCCTTCAGAGATGTGTTGGTCATCTTATAGAGAAAAGACTCCAACTTGTCTCCTGCGACCATTTTCAGTCCGTCACCCATCAGCTGCATACCAAATAAGAACAGCGCAACACCACTAAGCAGTGACAGTACCATCGAAAATATATCCATAATTTCCTCCCTGACTATATTACATAGCCGTTCTGTTATCCTTTTATACTATAAGTACTCCTACTCCGTCAATTTTTAATATACCATCACTTCCTGCAGAAGTCTATGCTTACTTTAACAAAATGTAAAATTTGGTTTAAATCAATGTAAAATAGACCATGCATTTTGCACAGTCTATTCTCTATACATTATTTATTTTCATTGCCATATCGTATCTCTACCAGCACCAGTCCCTGTGGCGGTGCTGTCACACCGGCTTCTGTCCGCTCCCCGGCTTCCAGGATCTCTTTTACCCGCTCCGGTGTGTAGAACCCCCGTCCTACACGGATCAGTGTTCCCGCTATGATTCGCACCATATTGTAAAGGAAGCCATTACCCGTAATCCGGATGCAGATATCCTCTCCATTCTGGTCAATGGTAATATCATACACGGTACGCACGGTATCTGATGTGTTCGTTCTGACATTGCAGAAACTTACAAAATCATGCTCTCCGATCAGATATGAAGCGCCCCTCCGCATCTGTTCTACATCCAGCGAAAAAGATACAAACGTGGATGTCCGCCGCTTCATAGGATTCGGCACCGATGCATTGTAAATATGATATTCGTATGTCTTCGTAATCACATCCTGATAGCGTGGATGCCAGTCATCCGGCACCTGCTCTGAACATACGATCACGATATCCTCCGGCATTCTCCGGTTCAGCGCATAAGCAAATCGTTCTGCCGGAATCGAACTTTCCGTGTCAAACACCGCGACATTGCCCAGTGCATGCACGCCGGAATCCGTCCTGCTTGCACCGATCACCCGGATCTCTTCTCCCGTCAGACCACTGATCTCACGGTTTAATATTTCTTCGATGGTAACTCCATTCGGCTGAACCTGCCATCCACAGTAATCAGTCCCATCGTAAGCCACCGTCAGTTTGATTCTTTTCATATATTCGTTCGCTCCCAGGTTACTTAGAAAATCCACACATGGAACGGAACACATCTTCCTATTATTACAACTGCTGCCACATACAGAATTACCAGCACATACGCGGTACGGTCAAGTCCTATATACTGAAGCGGCTTCATCTTGGTACGTCCGTCACCGCCCCGGTAACATCTCGCCTCCATTGCCATCGCAAGATCATTGGCTCTTCGGAAGGCAGATACGAATAGCGGCACCAGGATCGGCACCATGCTCTTCGCCTTCTGGATCATATTGCCACTCTCCAGATCCGCACCTCTGGCAATCTGCGCCTTCATGATCTTATCCGTCTCTTCCAGCAGGATCGGGATAAAGCGCAGTGCGATCGACATGATCATCGCGATCTCATGCACCGGCACATGAATCTTGTTCAACGGCTTCAACAGACTCTCGATTCCATCCGTCAGTTCATTCGGTGTCGTGGTAAACGTCATCAGCGAAGAACCCGTAATCAGATACACCAGACGAATCGCCATCAAAATCGCTGTACGCAAACCACCCTCTGTAATCGTAAAGATCCACGCATGGAACAGCACATCTCCTTCCCTTGTCAGGAAAAGGTTGAACAACAGCGTGATCAACAGTAACATCATAATCGGCTTCATGCCCCGCATGATATAACGGAATGGTACTTTTGATAACTTAATAATCGCAATCAGGAATACTGTCGTCACCAGATATCCCAGAATATTCTTAAATAAGAATAATGAGATCAGATACAGCAGCGTTGCCACCAGCTTCACTCTCGGATCCAGACGGTGCAGCACGCTTTTCGCCGGATAGTATTGTCCAATGGTAATATCTCTAATCATGAGCCATCACCTCCATAATACTGTCCGCAGCTTCTTCTGCCGTAGTCGCCTCCGTATTCACATTCAGACCCTGCACTTTCAGTTCATGCATGATATAGGTCACCTGTGGTGCGGCAAGCCCTACCTGTTCCAGTTCTTTATAGTGTGCAAATACCTTTTTCGGTACATCATTATACATCACTTCGCCTTGGTTCATTACAATAATACGGTCTGCATATTTTGCAATATCATCCATACTATGGGATACCAGGATAACCGTCAGGTCTCTTTCCCTGTGAAGATATGCGATCTGATCCAGAATCTCATCACGCCCTTTCGGATCAAGTCCTGCCGTTGGTTCATCCAGGATCAGCACCTGTGGTTCCATCGCAAGCACGCCTGCGATCGCCACTCTCCGCTTCTGTCCACCGGATAATTCGAACGGCGACGCATCATAGTACTTCTCCTTCAATCCCACGAGCTTCAGCGCCTCTCTGGCTCTCTTTTCACATTCTTCCTTAGACAGACCCTGATTCTTCGGTCCAAAACACACATCCGACAGTACATCCACCTCAAATAACTGATGCTCCGGATACTGAAATACCAGTCCTACCTGATTACGAAGCGCTTTCATATTATAGCCGTCTCCGTAAATATTCTCTCCATTATAGTACAGTGCCCCGCTTGTAGCACGGATCAGTCCATTCAGATGCTGGATCAGCGTAGACTTGCCAGATCCTGTATGACCGATCACACCTACAAATTCCCCATGTGGAATCTCCAGACAGATGTCTTTCAGCGCCTGTTTTTCATACGCTGTGCCTGCACTATATACATAATTTAAATGTTCTATTTTAATCGACATATCGCTTCTACCAATTCTTCTTTCCTCAAAATCCCGGCTGGAATATCCAGTCCGCGTTTCTTCAATTCATCTGCAAGTATGGTCACCTGCGGCACATCCAGACGATACTCCTTCAGCGTATCCACCTGCGAGAATATCTCCCGCGGTGTTCCTTCCATGACCACATGTCCGTGATCCATGACAAATACTTTATCTGCATCGATCACTTCTTCCATATAATGCGTAATCAGTATTACCGTAACCTTCTCTTTTTTGCGCAGTTCCTCTACGGTACGAAGGACTTCCTTTCGTCCGTTCGGATCCAGCATCGCAGTCGGTTCATCCAGCACGATGCATCTCGGCTTCATGGCAATGACTCCCGCGATCGCCACACGCTGCTTCTGACCACCGGACAGCTTATTCGGTGAATGATGTCTGTAACTGATCATCCCGACAGCTTTCAGGCTGTCCTCCACACGCTGCCAGATCTCATCCGTCGGCACGCCCAGATTCTCCGGTCCAAATCCCACATCTTCTTCCACGACCGTTCCGATGATCTGGTTGTCCGGATTCTGAAATACCATGCCCGCCGACTGTCTTACATTCCACAGTTCATTCGGATCTGCAGTATTCCTTCCGTCTACCCACACCGTACCTTCTGTCGGTACAAGGATCGCATTCAGATGCTTCGCCAGTGTCGACTTGCCGGAACCGTTGTGTCCCAGCACTGCGATAAACTGCCCTTCCTCTATATCCAGATTCACCTGGTCGATTGCACGATAGCTTCCGATCACATTGCCTTCTTCGTCTCTCTTTGCATATTCAAATATCAGGTCATCGGTCTGAACCATTTTCTCCATAATAGTTTCAGCCTCCTTCTCTTTATTCGCGTAACAGTCTTATGTCTTCCTTATGCCTTCTCCGGCTCCGGATACTCTGTTCCCTGTGTATCCACTGTTACTTTTTTCATCTTCTGCTCCTGAAGCGGACGATCTCTGAAATCTGTCTGTACAGTTGCAATCTTATTGACAATGTCCATACCCTCGATAATCTTACCGAATGCTGCATACTGTCCGTCCAGATGTGGTGAGTTCTTGTGCATGATAAAGAACTGGGAACCTGCTGAATCCGGGTGCATAGCTCTTGCCATAGACAGCACACCTTCTGTATGAAGCAGATCATTCTTTACACCATTCTGTGAAAATTCACCCATGATCTGGTATCCCGGACCACCCATACCGGTTCCGTCCGGGCATCCGCCCTGGATCATGAAGCCGTTAATTACACGGTGAAAGATCAGTCCGTCATAGAATCCTTTCTTTACCAGTGAAATAAAGTTATTAACCGTATTCGGTGCAATCTCCGGATACAGCTCTGCTTTCATAATATCGCCATTTTCCATTTCAAATGTTACAACTGGATTTGCCATGTTATATACCTCGCTTTTCTTATTCTGTATTTCTATCCATATTGAATCAATTGTAACACGTAGCCTATACAAAATCAACGCAAAGGAGACGGAGTACCCCCTACTCCGTCTCGAAAAAGGAAAAATCGACTATAGATAGAATTCAAATCATAAAAAGCCAAAGCCTGCGGATCAGCTGCAGTCCACCATCTGCATCCCCACCCTTATCCTGATCCGCCGCTCTTTCTTTGCTTACAGAATATCCATTTCTATTTTCCATTTCAACCAATTATCAGAAACAGCTTGTCTGCTTTCGCATAAGACGTATTCTTAGTTCTGTCCTGTTTCAAAAGAATTTATTAATTCCTTGTAAAGTCGGTTGTTGATTCATATTTTTCGTGTTATAATC
>CAVAVU010000100.1:0-39698 GCA_963592205.1 bacterium | reverse complement strand
GCAATATGCTGCCGAATCTGATCAAAGGATTTCAGGAACTTTATCCACTGATCACATTTGAACTGATCGAAGGTGACTTTACGGAGCTGGACAAGCATCTGCTGACCGGACGGATCGATCTGGCATTTCTTGCGATTCAGGGAATCCGTAACTTCGAAACGATTACATTAAAAAAAGATCCTTTGTACGTAGTACTCCCTCCGGATCATCCACTTGTAAACGTGGATGTATTTCCATTGGAGCAGCTGCCCAAAGAACCTTTTATTTATCTGGATGAGGGTAGTGACAACGACAGCCAGATCATCTGGCGTGCTATCCATGCACAACCTGATATCCATTATTATGCCAAGGAAGATAATACGGTCCTGGCTCTGATTGAAAGCGGATTCGGTATCTCCATTCTGCCGGAATCCGCTCTCGTTCGGTGTCCGTACAATGTTGTCACAAAACCGACCGATCCAATGTATTACCGTACTATTGGTATTTCAATAAAGGATCAGAAGCACACAACCATTGCCGTCCGCGAATTCATCCGCTACATTAAACAGACGCCTGCGGAACAGCTGATCATGCGTTAATATCATTCATAAAATCTAATCCAGATCATCCCATGTAAATGCATCCCACGGGATATCCACTTCTGCGCCCTGATTGAGAATTGCATCAATATGCATCAGGAGTGGATATTCCTCTAAATTCGCTTTACCTCTCCCTGCAAGTTTCTTCACTGCTCTTGCCGTTCTAGTAGCGATCACGATGGATTCCAGTGTTACACCTTTGAGTTCTTCCATCGCCTGTTCAAACGTCAGTCCACGTCCAAGCAGTGTTCCGATCATTCTTGTTCTTCCACCAAATACAGTCACATACAGGTCACCCACACCATGTACCAGATGTTCCGGTTTACCACCGATCAGATCCAACAATTTGCCCATTTCTTTCACACTCTGTCCAAACAAAGCTGCCTGCGAATTGTAATGCTGTGCACCAATCTTACCATCTCTCTTTTCTGCCAGACCAACCGCCAAAGTTACTCCAAGCGCATAGGCATTCTTCAGTGCAACCGCACATTCCACACCAACTATATCTGTAGAAATACTGATATGGTAATAATCTGTTGCCATCAGAGATCGGATATATCGCAGGATCTCCGGATCTTTACCGCAGAACGCCACATGACTGTCATCGTGATCCGCCAGTTCATAACTGGTGCACGGACCTCCGATTGCATTAAAGTTCAGATGTTTTCCGTCCGGCTGACGCTCTTCAAAAATATATGGATATGGAACCATCGTTCCGTCTTCACGATCAACCATGCCTTTGGTCACCGTGAGAAGCGGCACCTCCTCCGGCAGCACCGGAAGAATCTCGTCACAGAACCAGTCCAGTCCAAAGCTGCTGACACCACCAATGATCAGATCGGCACCCTTCAATGCTTCCTCAAGTTCTTCTATCTGATAATACTTGATTCCATCGTGAAGCGTCCGTTTTAACGTAATGTGATAATTATCTTTTCTCAGTCCATCAATAATCCCACGATCCAACGGTGATCCCACCAGACGCACCTCATGTCCGTTTTCAAATGCCGGGAATGTCAATGCAGATGCCATCTGTCCCGCACATACAAATGTAATTATGCTCATGTTTAATCTCCTCTCCAATTTCGTTCCGTTCTTATTACGCTGTGATTAAAGCATGTTTCTTCCCCACTGTCAAATGCTCCTGGCGGCAGTTTTCCGGCATTTTCTTACATTTACTATTAATCATTCGTTTTGATTAATAAGCATTTTTTCTGTTTTCTCATCGACATTCTCCTTTGATTTACAGTACCGTTCTTGACTCTATGATTAATCAAACATATAATATTAATAATCAAAAGTCTCTTTGATTAATCACAGCCTGGAGGTACATATTTATGGGAAAGAGAAAGAAAGTCACAACCCGAGATATCGCAGAGGCACTGGGTGTCTCCCAGTCTACTGTCTCTATGATATTAAGCGAAAAACCGCGCGTATCCTTTTCACAGGATACTGTAGACAAAGTCCGCGCTATGGCAGAGCAGATGGGCTATGCTGATCAGATTCCGGATGTCAGCCACAAGAGCAAAGCGCTGGCTAATACCATCATTGCTGTCTGCCCGAATCTATCAGGCGGATATTATTCTATGCTGCTCCATTCGATCATCGAACAGGCCAATCAATATAAATATACAGTTCTGACCGTGACTACGTTGCGTGATGCCAGAGAAGAACACATCTATCTGGATCTGCTGGCAAGAAACCAGTTAGCCGGTATCATCATTCTTTATCCGATCGCACAGATCAGGAAGCTGAATGAACTGGCAAGTAAAGTTCCGGTCATTTCCATAGGTGACAAACCAGGCAGCTATCGTTTTGATGCCGTTGTACTGGACAGCAAAAAACCTGCCATGATGATTGCCGAGCACCTTCTTTCACTTGGTCATACGCATTTTGCATATGTCACAACTCCCGTACATGGTCAGGAAGTCGGACGAATCCGCAGACTGACAGGAATCAGGCAGTGTCTGGAAGAGCATGGGCTCCCGGAAGATCATCTGGAAGTTCTTTCTACATCGAGAAAGGAATTCGCCAGATATCCGGGTGACCGGGCCGAATACCGGAACGGTTATGACCGGACCATCGAAGCACTGCAAAATGGTACTGCCTCTACTGCATTTATCGGTAATAACGACATGACCGCATTAGGAATTATGGATGCGATCGCTGAACTTGGTTATAAGATTCCATACGATTATTCCGTCTGTGGATTTGACAACATTCCACTGGCTGCAATGAATCAGATCTCCCTGACCACCATTGAGCACGCTACTGTTCAGAAAGGGCATGAAGCCGTTGATCTGATCCATAAGAAAAACAGCCAGGACCATTCCGGCAGACAGCCTTCTTATACTGTCCGCCTGGAATACGAGCCCCAGCTGATTATACGTAATTCCACCGGCAAATGCCGTAAGAATCTGCGTTAACTTATATTTATCTATTTGTCATTTGCCAGTATATCTTCCACCGTTACGTCCTGATAGGAGGTAATCACATCATCTGCCATACTGACATCCTGTCGGTACGCCTGCGGTGGCACATATGCGTGACAGTACATTCCCGCTGCCTTTCCGGCTATCACTCCATTATGTGCATCCTCAATAACTACACATTCTTCCTGCTTCATACCAAGTTCTTCTGCCGCTTTCAGGTATACATCCGGTGCAGGTTTACCGTGTTCGCATTCTGCCCCGCTCACAAGTGCACCAAAAAGTCCCTTAATCCCAAGCGTCTCCATATTATGGACAATATTATCCATCGTTGAACTGGATGCCACAGCCATTTTTACATCTGCATCGTACAATTCACGGATCAGTTCCAGCACACCATCCATCGGCTGCAGCCCGCCTATCTGAATCTGCTGATCTCTGTAAGCAACCACTTCATCCATACATTCCTGCGGTGTCTTCTCCAGATGATACCGCGCCTGCAACACCGTACAGTTGTGAAGTAACGGACTCCCGAAGAATTCCTGCAGATCCGTTGGTTCCAGATTGATTCCATTTTTCTTTAACAACTCTATCATGCCATCCACGTAAAAACGTTCCGTATCCGTAATCACACCATCCATATCAAATAATACTGCTCTTCTCATATTTTCCTCCCTGCCATTCAGGCATTTCTATCATACACGTTTGGTTCTGCAATTGCAATCCTTCCACACATCTGTTAATATATAGACATATTTGTAAACAAGGAGGACAAGCACATGAGTAAAATCGATGAAGTAAGAGCCGATATGGTCAAGGCAATGAAAGCCGGAGAAAAGGAAAAGAAAGACACCTTATCCCTTCTTCTGGCAGCACTGAAGAACAAAGCCATTGACAAGCGTGCTGACCTGACTCCGGAAGAAGAGACCCAGGTTATCATGAAAGAGATCAAACAGACAAAGGAAACTCTGGAACTGACTCCTGCTGACCGCACCGACATTATTGAGGAATGCAAGAAGAGACTGGCTGTTCTGGAAGCCTACGCTCCTAAGATGATGGATGAAGATGAGATCGAAGCTGTCATACAGGCAACACTTGCCGAACTTGGCATCGATGCTCCTACCGGCAAAGACAAAGGACGCATCATGAAGACGCTGATGCCTAAGGTAAAAGGCAAAGCTGACGGCAAACTGGTCAATCAGTTACTGATGAAGCATATGCAGTAAGCTCGACAAATATTGTCTGACATACTGGCATTAAAAATCCGCTCACAGGAATCTATATACGATACGTATTCCGATTCCCACAGGCGGATTTTTTATTATTCTATTCTGTTATCCTACTCCGTACGAAGCGCCGTTACCGGATCGCTCTTCGCCGCTTTCTTCGACGGGATCAGTCCACCGATCAGCGTCAGCACTACGCTGAGCACGATCAATATCACAGCCGGCACCGGAGGCAGTACCGCATTCACACTGGTATTACCTGCAACCTGATGAATGATCATGTTGCCCGGTATCAGAAGCAGCAACGACAGTCCGATACCGATCAGTCCTGCGCACAGACCAATGATAAATGTCTCTGCATTGAACACCTGTGAAATATTCCGCTTGGACGCTCCGATTGCGCGAAGGATACCAATCTCTTTTTTACGTTCCAACACGCTGATATACGTGATAACTCCGATCATGATGGACGATACCACCAGTGAAATCGCCACAAACGCAATCAGTACATAGCTGATCGTATCTACGATATCAGTTACTGATGACATGAGTGTTCCTACCACATCTGTATAAGAAATCACCTGTTCATCCTTTCCTGCTTTTTCCATTCTCTGGTTATAATCATCCAACAGTTTTACCACTTTCTCTTTATTATCAAAGTCTTTCGGGTAAATGGATATCTGTCCAGGTTCGTCAAAATTGACATAGCCCAGTTTCTCCAGGTTGCTGTCATAATTTGCACTCTGGGTACCGCTCATGGACATCATAAGCTCCGTCAGATCCTGTTCCGTCATGTGGAACTGGAACGCATTTGCAAATGCATCCGCATCGATCTGCATCGCACCTCCCAGTGCATTCTGCAGATTACTTCCAATCTGTGTCATTGCCGACTGCATACCGGTCTGAAGTCCACTGGCAAGCTGAGTCATGATCTGCTGCATAGCCGATGCGATCTGTGTCTGCAATACATCTGACAGTGCGCCGGTATAAGCGCCCATCACCTGTTTCATATAATCATTCATGGCAGTCGTAAGCTGGTCTTGCAGGCTGTCCATGTCAATTGCTTCTGACATGCCCTGCATCAATCGCTTCTGTCCGTCTTCGGTCTGCAGATATTTCATAAAATGCTGTCCCATCTGCGCCGGATCCGGATAACCGTTGGCGTTCGCATACGCCGAATATCCCCGTGCCAGTTCCTTCGCCATCCCCTGAAGATCTGCATCCGATATATCAAACGTAGCTGCGCCGAACACTTCATTCGCCCAGTTCGTCATGATCTGTTTCGCTTCCGCAGTCTGCAGATACTCCTGCAGATATTCACCAAAGTAATCTGCGTCTGTCTCTGCCTTTCCCTGCACATAGCTCTGCATACCGGTCATCACGCGCGTGATCAGATCCTGCATCTGTGCTGTCGTGATCACCACATCGCCATTCTGCCGTAAGATCGAACCGAGATATTTGCTGATAATTGCTTTCGCCTCATCGGTTGTCAGATACTCTGAGAAATGCTCACCCAGTGTAGAATAATCTGCCTCCGGATGGTTCTTCACATACTCGCTGTATCCTTCATTCAGTATCTGGATCATCTTCTCCATACCGCCAGGCTTCATCGTAATATCAAGCTTCGACAGCATATCTCCCAGATTGAACTCCGGCATATCCGATACATCAAGATGAATCTGATCCAGATTCACCATGCCGGACAGATTCATCGCATTGCCATCCAGTGTAAATGCATTCTCCAGATTCATGGATGTTGGGAACGACAATGCATCACTTAGTCCGTTCAGTGAACTTCCATCCATGCCAAACGCTTTCTGCAATGCCGACTCATCGACCGTAAACAGAGAATTCATATCGAATCCGCTGCCACTGTTTTCCCCAAACGCCTCTCCGGTAAATACATTGACACCGGAATCCGCCAGCTGCGCTTTCACAATCTCACTGTCCGCCGCATTTTCTGCCACATGGCGCACCAGTGATGCAGGATAGTTGATGCCCGGTGTCAGCGCAGATGCCTTGGCATCCTCTCCCGGTTGCACGATTCCCACAATCTCCAGATCCTCGCCCTGATCAACTAACTGCTTCATGTATTCTTCATTGTCCGTCTTATCTTTCCAGACATTATACTGACCGTCATATTCATAATAATCCGCACTGTTCACCAGCTTGAACTTCTTGCCTAAGATATCCTCATAAGTATATTCACCCAGATCTTCCGGCGTCTTGATAGCTTCCTCATTGGCAAACTCCTGTATCATATCATCCAGCTCCATCTGGTCTCTGAGTCCCAGTGTATACAGCATGAAGTCACTGATACTGCCGTCAGACGTAAGCACCAGCACACATTCATGATAATTCTCCGGCCAGCGTCCCGCCTTCACCTCATACTGATTCTTATAGAGCTTCTCATTCTCCGGCATCTCATAGAACACATTCGTGCTCATCATGGACGACATCATACTATTCGATCCGGCTGTTGCACCAAGTCCCAGCGATGCAAACGACTGATCCGGATTCACCTGACGCACACTGTCTGTGTCCTGTCTGTAGATCTGCGGTGTTACCCCATACGTATACTCTACTGCAGTGGTATATTTCTCAATCCCGGAGTTGTCACTGTCCAGATACCTCTTCAGGGACTTCAGGTCATTGGAATTCATCTGTGAAAACATATTCGTCACCATCTCCATGACCTTCACCTTGTCATCGGACTGCTTATCTTTATCACCCGAATCTGACGTCGCTGCTGCATTCCCGACCATCATGGATGATATGTCAAATCCCGTACTCTGGATCTGTAACGGATATTCCGATAACGTATCTTCTTCTACGGACTGGATATAGCCGTTGACACCATTAGACAGTGCAAGGATCAGCGCAATGCCGATAATACCGATCGAACCTGCAAATGATGTCAACAGAGTTCTCGCTTTTTTCGTCCACAAGTTGTGAAAGCTAAGCGACAGCGCCGTCAGAAATGACATGGATGATTTGCCCATGTTCTTATGTTCCGGCGCTTCCATAGCCTGTTCATCCACCACATATTCATCCGTATCGGAACGGATCTTCCCATCCTTTAAATTCACGATTCGTGTAGCATACTGTTCGGCAAGCTCCGGATTATGCGTAACCATGACGACTAATTTGTCCTTCGCCACATCCCGCAAAAGATCCATCACCTGTACGCTTGTGTCACTGTCCAGCGCTCCGGTCGGCTCATCCGCAAGCAGGATATCGGGATCATTGACCAGTGCTCTCGCAATTGCCACTCGCTGCATCTGTCCGCCGGACATCTGGCTCGGTTTCTTGTGAAGCTGATTGCCAAGTCCCACCTTCTCCAGCGCGTCCACCGCACGCTTTCTGCGTTCATCCTTGCCGATGCCGGAAATGGTCAGTGCCAGTTCGACATTGGCGAGCACCGTCTGATGCGGGATAAGGTTATAACTCTGAAATACGAATCCAATCGTATGATTTCTATAAGAATCCCAGTCTCTGTCTTTGTATTTCTTCGTCGATATACCATTAATAATCAGATCACCGCTGTCATAGCGATCCAGTCCGCCGATTACATTCAGCAGTGTCGTCTTACCGGAACCACTGGGACCTAAGATCGCCACGAACTCATTATCCCGCAGATTCAGGCTTACATCATCCAGTGCCTTCTGCACCAGATTCCCGGTCCGGTATTCTTTACAGATATGTTGTATCTGAAGCATGTATTTCCTCCTTTAATACTTTCACATCATTATACAGAAAAGACCTCCGCACCGTCTGCCGTCTGGCATTACCGGTTCAGAGGTCATGTCTTTCTATGCTTTTAGTTCGCTGAATCTGTACTTTCCTCACTGTCTTCCGTATGCAGGGTAACCTTCAGATCATTGAAGTCTACCTTCTTCCATACACTCTTCTTCACACTGATGTCGCCTTTCTTTCTCCAGCCCTTGATCACTTCATCATACTTGTCCTGTTTTCTCTGAGAAATGATTGTCTGCTTCTCTTCCTCTGTTGCTTCTTCATCGAACAGGCTTGTAACCTTTGCAACATAATAGCCGTTATCTGTCTCGATGCAATCTGTCACGCCGCCTTCATCCAGTGCATCTGCTGCCTTAGCCAGTGCTTCCGGTACGGATGCAGAACCCTCACTGTCAAAGTTCGCCTCAGATACCGTATATCCCTGCGCCTGCGCAAAACCTTCAAAATCCGTTGTCTCTTTTGCGCCTTCTGCAAATGCCTCTGCATTAGACTTCACATTGGCTTTCTCCTCATCGCTGAGTGACTGGTAGACACCATTGGCATCTGTCGTATTGATGGAAAACAGCACATACTTCATCGCTTTCTGCTTCGCCTCATCGTCTGTCACATTCGTATCTGCTTCCGCTTCGATCGCATCTGTCATCTTCTGCTTGATCGTAACCAATGTCAGATAGCGCTCTACATATTCGGTATCTCCGGATACCTTTTCTTTATCGTCTTTATCGTTTGCCTTACTGAATTCCTTGGCAGCATCCTTAATAGCTGTCTTCTCATCATCGGTAAGGCTGATGTTGTAATCATCCATATGATCTTCTAACAGATACATATTCTCCAGATCTTTCAGCACCTCGTCCTTTACAAGCTTCTCATAAGTCTTGCCTTCGGAGGCCTCCGTCGTCCACATATTATCTCCCAGATAGCTGGAATACATACTCTCATACTGTGCCTGTGTCATTCTTGCATAGAAATTCGCAAGTCCTGCCGGAATCTCGTCTCCTGCTACGGTTGCCACTGTGGCACTATCCTTCAGCCCGCATCCGGTCAGTGATGAAGTTACCATCGCACCTGCCAGCACAAGCATTGCCAGTCTTTTTTTCATATTGCACTTCCTCCTGCTTCTCATGTAGGTGTATCATTACATCACCCACAACATCTATTAATTTTAGCATTATTTTAGGTATCAAGCAATGCTTTCATGGCATTTAAGACATTTTTCACAACTACCAGTGCATCCACCGCTTTCGCCTTCCGGTTCTTCTTCTTTTCTTCGTAGATAAATACCGGAAGCTCTTCTGGTTTGAATGTCAGATCGCCTTTGTACTGCCGGATCAGCTCCGGTATCTTCTCCGGACGCACCTTTGCCTTTTCGTACATGGTAAATGTATACTGCTCACCCTTCTGCTCCACTGCCGTCACATAGACGCTATGCGCCAGTGCTTTCAGCGTTGCAACTTCCAGAAGCTTCATAACCTTTCTCGGAATATCGCCATAGCGGTCAATCAGTTCCTCGGTCATATCTTCCATCTCTTCTTCATTCTCAATCGCTGCGATCCGCTTGTAGATATCCAGCTTCTGATACTCATTCGGAATATAGGAATCCGGGATAAATGCATCCACATTCAGATCCATCGTGGTCGTGAATCCTTCATCCTCCATCTCGCCTTTCAGCGTACGCACTGCCTCATTTAACATCTTGCAGTACATATCGTAGCCGACCGCTTCCATATGTCCGTGCTGCTCAGCTCCAAGCAGATTGCCTGCACCCCGGATCTCCAGATCACGCATGGCGATCTTAAAGCCGGATCCGAGATCGGTAAACTCACGGATCGCAGACAGACGCTTCTCTGCCTCTTCCCGCAGTAATTTATTTCTCCGGTACATTAAGAACGCATACGCCATACGGTTCGACCGTCCCACACGTCCGCGGAGCTGATATAACTGCGACAGTCCCAGTCTGTCGGCATCATGAATGATCATGGTATTGGCATTGGAAATGTCCAGTCCTGTCTCAATGATTGTGGTCGATACCAGCACATCAATATCGCCATTGATGAAGTCCAGCATAATCTTCTCCAGCTGATGTTCCCGCATCTGTCCATGTGCATACTCCACCACTGCCTCCGGCACCAGTTTCTGAATATGCGCACTGACTTCTGCGATATCATCCACCCGGTTATACACATAGTAGACCTGTCCCTGGCGTGCACATTCTCTCTGGATGGCTTCTCTCACCATCTCATCATTGTATTCCATCACGTAGGTCTGGATCGGCATACGCTCTTCCGGTGCTTCTTCCAGCACGCTCATATCGCGGATTCCGATCAGGCTCATATGGAGCGTACGTGGGATTGGTGTAGCCGTCAGTGCCAGCACATCCACATTTTCCTTCAGCTTCTTGATCTTCTCCTTATGCTGCACGCCAAACCGCTGTTCCTCATCAATGATCAGCAGTCCGAGATCCTTGAATTCCAGATCATCGCTGAGTACACGATGGGTTCCGATGATGATATCCACCAGACCTTTTTTCGTATCTTCGATTGTCTTCTTCTGCTGCGCCGGTGTACGGAATCTGCACATCAGATCCACACGCACCGGAAATTCTTTCATGCGCTGGGCAAATGTATTATAATGCTGCTGCGCAAGAATCGTTGTCGGCACCAGATATACCACCTGCTTATTCTCCTGCACAGCCTTAAATGCAGCACGGATTGCGACCTCGGTCTTGCCATAACCTACATCGCCACAGATCAGACGATCCATGATCTTCGTGCTCTCCATATCCTGCTTCACTGCATCAATCGCTAACAGCTGGTCTTCCGTCTCCTCAAATGGGAACATCTCTTCAAATTCCCGCTGCCATACAGTATCCTCACCGTATACGAAGCCTTCCTGCTCCTGTCTTGCCGCATACAGCTTCACCAGATCTTTCGCGATTAACTGTACTGCACCTTTGACACGTTTTCTGGTTCTGGTCCAGTCCTGCGTACCAAGTCGGTTCAGCTTCGGCTTCTTCGCATCGGCGCTGGCGTATTTCTGGATCAGGTCCAGCTGCGTTGCCGGAATATACAGATTACCGCCTGCCGCATAGGAAATCTTCATATAATCCTTGGCAATCTTATCCGATTCAATCTTCTCAATGCCCTGATAAATACCGACACCGTGGTTCTCGTGTACCACATAGTCACCCACCTTCAGCTCCGTAAAATCACGGATCTTGCGGCCTTCGTATTTTTTACGCTTACGCTTCTTACGCACCTTGCCGAAAATGTCTGTCTCCGAGATCACCGTAAATTTCAGCATCGGATACTCATAGCCCTCTGCCACATGACCATAAGCCGTCATAATCTCGCCAGGCTGCACCTCTCTGTCCTGTTCTTCGCTGTAATAGCTGCTCAGATTATAGTCCCTGAGATCTTCTGCCAGACGCTTTGCTCTGGTTCTTGAACCGGATAGCAATATCACCCGGTAGTCATTCCGTTTCAGACGCTTCAGATCTCTGGTCAACATCTCAAAGCTGTTATTATACGGATTCACGCTCTTCGTATTGATACTGTATTTATTGCGAAATTTGAATCCATTGCCATGTGTATCCAGTGCAGACATACCGATACAGCAATAAGTATTCATCCGCTTTACAATCTCCGCCGTCTCATACAGTTCCATCTCATCATCTGACACTTCATAGCCGCTTTCCACGCGCTTTGCCTGGGCTTCCACAAATTCCTGTTCTACTGCTTCCCCCTTCTCGATCAGACGCGCCGGCTCATCAAGAAATACCAGTGTATCTTCCTGTGGAAAATATTCGAGAAATGACACACGCTTCACAGGTCTGCCCGGCAATTCATCCGCCGGATAGATCACAGCCTCATCGAGATTCTGCACCGAGCGCTGGCTCTCCGCATCAAAACTGCGGATAGAATCCACTTCGTCGCCCCACAGCTCAATGCGCACCGGAAGTTCCCCGGTTAACGGATAGATATCCAGAATACCACCGCGGATCGCAAACTGTCCCGGTCCGTCTACCTGCTCTTCCCTGTCATAACCATTCTCCGTCAGCGCCTTTTTAATCTCATCAAAATCGAGTGTCTGTCCATTTGTAATCCGAATCACCCGGTCTTTCATGGCACGCTTCACCGGAAGTGCATCCATAAATGCATCAAAAGACACGACTACGGTCAACGGCTTCTCTTCCAGGATCGCCTGCACTACCGTCATACGGGATTCCTGCAGTTCCTTACTGCGGATATCTGCCTGATAAAACAGGAAATCCTTTGCCGGATAAAAATAAGTCTCCGCATCCAGCATATGGTATTCCTCATAGACCTGTCTGGCCTTTGACTCACTGGAACAAGCGATGACTTTATATTTACAGCCATCGCCCAGTGCGTACATCATATGCGTTTTCTGAGAATTCACACAGCCGGATATCTGCAACACTCCGGCTTCTTTCCGTTTTTCTCTCTGAATCTCTTCAAATTCAGCCAGTTCCTGCAACGGCTTAATCAGCGCCTGCATCCGCCTCTACTCCTCCTGTTTTACCTTTTTGTTATATTCATTCATCGCCTGCTCTACATCGCCTGCCACAAGCATCTCTGCCGCGTGCATGGCTCTGGTATAGCCTTCCTGCATCTTTGCCCTGTCATCCCTGGAAAAATGTCCCAGCACATAATCAGCCAGATCATAACCGGATGGCTTCTCACCGACTCCAACCTTGATCCTTGGAAATACATTGGTTCCCAGATGGCTGATAATGCTCTTAATTCCGTTATGGCCTCCGGCACTTCCTTTTTTACGGATCCGAAGCTGTCCCACGTCCAGACTGATGTCATCATAGATCACAAGAAGTTCTGTCTCTACATCAATCTTATAGAAATCCGTCAGTGCTCTTAAGCTCTCTCCACTGAGATTCATATAAGTCTGCGGCTTTGCCAAAAGCACCTTGCGTCCCGCAATGATTCCCGTGCCTGTCAGCGCCTTTCCTTTCCGCGTCTCCACAGCAATATTATATTCATCCGCAATGCGGTCTATCACATCAAACCCTACATTATGTCTTGTACCCTCATACTGTTTCGTAGGATTACCAAGTCCTGCAATAATATACATCGTTCTTACCTCCGTTCCTTATTCTACAAGAGAAGCTCCCATTTGTCACGCATAAATCCCTTCCCTCCCGCATACATTTATAGAAATAATACCAGGATTTCCTGATGAGGAGGACATTATGAGTTCCAAAACGAGAATCGTTGTGTTACACATGAAAGAGATCATCTACACAGCAATCTTTGCTGTCTTAGCCATAGTACTGATCCTGCTGCTGGTCTTTATGTTTCTGCCAAAGGTACGGGGCAGTCATAGCAGCGCAGCCAAATATAATCCAGGTGTCTACACTTCGGATCTGACGGTCGGCGACACCACACTTGCATTGGAAGTGGCCGTATCAGAAACTGAAATCACATCCATTCATTTCACCAATCTGAGCGAAACCGTAGCCGCCATGTATCCACTGCTCCAACCGGCGGTCGAAGAGATTGCTGATCAGATCGTCGCCACTCAGACTCTTGATGACATCCAGTATACAGAAGAAACTCATTACACTTCACAGGCAATCATCAATGCTGTCGATGAAGCATTAAAAAAAGCCGCGGCCAATTAGCTGCGGCTTCTCACTTTTTATACTTCTTTTTACTCTTCTTATCTTCGTATTATCCTTCTACAATCAGATACTGTCCGTTCGGCAATGCAAATACTTCTGCGGCTTCCTCGATCTCTTCCATAGACATACCATCCACGTCCATGCCCTCTTCTTCCAGGAATTCCTTCACTTCCTCGATATTATTCACAACTGCTGCCATGCAGTCTTCCAGAAATGCTTCTGCTTCCTCCGGAGTATCGGCTACCGGCTCATCAAAGAGCTTGCCCTGTTGTTCCAGAAATGCCTGCAGACATTCTTCATCGTATTCATACATCTCTCTTATTCCTCCCTCATAACTATGATACGAATTGTAATAACTGATCCGGTGTGCTGATAATATACTCTGCTCCTGCAGCCTCCAGTGTCTCTCTGTCACGGAATCCCCATTCTACGCCGACGCTCATGACTCCCGCCGCGCGTCCTGTGACAATGTCCACTTCAGAGTCTCCCACATACAGGCACTCTGATTCCGGGATCTGCATATTCTTAAGAATATAATAAATACCAGCCGGATCCGGTTTGCGCGGAATCGCATCCATCTGTCCCTGTACATGATCAAACAACTCTTTTCCGAAAAAGGTCTCTACCACATCCACGGTCTGCTGATGTGGCTTATTCGACAGCACTGCGAGTCTGATACCTCTGTTTTTCAGCTCCTTCAGTGCCTCCGGAATCCCTGCATAAGGTGCCACATGATACGTACAGTTCTCCCCGAAGACCCTGCCGTATACCTGCATCCCCTCCTCAATCCGTATCGCTCCTTTATCGCCTGCTGCATTCAACGCTTCTTCGATCAGCTTCCGTGCTCCATTCCCTACAAATCTCCGGCACTGGTCTCTGCTAATCTCAGCAAGCCCCATCTCCTGCAAAGTCAGATTCACCGAATATACCAGTGAATCGAGTGTGTCTGTCAATGTTCCGTCAAGATCAAAAATGCATGCTTTCATAATCCGCTCCTTTCTGTATCTATCATAGTATGAACGGAATGAAAAAGCAACCGCTAATTAACTCAGATACTGACGCATACTTTTGAGAGCACATTTCTCCAGCCGGCTTACCTGTGCCTGGGAAATGCAGATCATATCCGCCACTTCCATCTGCGTCTTTCCTTCAAAAAAACGAAGCTCGATAATATACCGTTCCCGCTCTCCCAGGCGGTCCAGCGCTGCCTCCAGTGACAGGTTCTCCACCCATTTTTCCTCTCTATTCTTGCGGTCACTGATCTGATCCATCACATACAGTGCATCCCCGCCGTCATTATATACAGGTTCCTGCAGACTCATGGGCGCCTGTATCGCATCAAGCGCATACACAATATCCTCGCCCGAAATGCCAATCTCCTGCGCGATCTCTTCTACCGTCGGTTCCTTCTGATTGCGCTTCACATACGTCTCTCTGGCATAGATTGCCTTGTACGCCGTATCCCGGAGCGACCGGCTCACACGGATGCTGTTGTTATCGCGCATATATCTGCGGATTTCCCCGATTATCATCGGCACTGCATACGTACTGAATTTCACATCCAGCTCTGTATTAAAATTATTAATTGCCTTGATCAGACCAATGCAACCGATCTGAAACAGATCATCCGGGTTCTCATTGCTGTTGCCAAACCGCTTGATCACGCTTAATACCAGCCGCAGATTCCCTTTGATATACTGTTCTTTTGCCTCTTCATCTCCCGCTTTGATACGCGCAAACAAAGCTTCCTTCTCCTGTTCACTCAGGATAGGAAGCTTTGCTGTATTCACTCCACATATTTCTACTTTTCCCTGTGCCATAACGAACCTCCACCAGATGTATATTGGCTGTATTCACAGCTCTATCTAGTAGAAATTCTCTCCATATGGTCAGGTGTTATTCTCCCGCATGGAAAATAAAAAAACTTTTAGTCCTTGACATTAGCGGTCCCATTTGTCTGCCAGATTCTGGATCTGCGTCTCGAATTTGGCAAGGTCTTTATTCGCCAGACCTTCATTCTTAAGAACCACCTGAAGCAGTCTCTTCGCCGCTGCGACCACACGTTCAAATGCAGCATTGGCACGGGCTCTTGCCGGCTTCTCGACAGCCTTCTTCGGCACCGGCGTACCTGCGGTGATCACAGTATTCGTCGCCAGATCCACACAGCCTCCGGAATACGGTGCAAATGCCGGGCAGCCGATCTCCCTGGATGCCAACTCTGCGAAGCTGTCTGTCACATGATCCTCGCCGTGTACCACCATGATCCGCTCAGGCTTCTTCTCAAAGCCATGTAACCATGCCAGCAGTCCGTTCATATCCGCATGACCGCTGATGCCCTGCAGACATTCGATCTTTGCGTTGACCATGATGCTCTCGCCAAAGATCTTCACACACTCTGCACCTTCTACGAGCTTCCGTCCAAGCGTTCCCACTGCCTGATATCCCACAAAGCAGATGGTGCATTCCCTGCGCCACAGGTTGTGCTTCAGATGATGTCTGATTCGTCCCGCATCACACATGCCGGATGCCGAGATGATAACCTTCGGCTTCTCATCAAAATTAATCTCCTTAGAATCATCACTCGTAATAGAGGTCTTCAATCCCGGAAATACCAACGGGTTAATCCCCTGCTCGATCAGTTTCATCGCATCCTCGTCAAAGCAGGACTTTACGTTCTTATTAAACACTCTGGTAGCTTCGATCGCCAGCGGACTGTCCACATAGACTTCAAAATCCGGATATTCCGGAATACGGTTCTCTTCCTTGATCTCACGGATAAAATACAGGATCTCCTGCGTCCGTCCTACGGCAAAGGATGGAATTACTACATTACCGCCCTTATCAAAGGTCTCTTTCAAAATGCGGGTAAATTCCCCTACATAATCCGGAATCTTATCACCATGTGTCCGGTCTCCGTATGTAGATTCGATCACCACATAATCCGCCTCTTTCACGTACTGCGGATCCTTGATGATCGACTGATTCAGATTACCCACATCTCCGGAAAATACGATCTTCTTGGATACACCTTCCTCGTTGATCCATATCTCGATACAGGCTGATCCAAGCAGATGACCCACATCGGTAAATCTTACCTCGATACCTTCGCACAGCGTGATCTTCTGGTTATAATCACACGGTGCCAGCAGACGGATTGCTGCATCTGCATCTGCCATGGTATACATCGGCTCATAGATCTCCGCACCGCTTCGTCTTGCCTTGCGGTTCCGCCATTCTGCCTCGAACTCCTGAATGTGTGCACTGTCTCGCAGCATGATGTCACACAGATCCGCAGTGGCAAATGTCGTCACGATCTCGCCATGGAAACCTTCTTTTGCCAACAGAGGAAGCTTACCGGAATGGTCAATATGCGCATGGGTTAAAAGTACATAATCAATGTCACCTGCGCTAACCGGAAGATCCTGATTCTCATACAGATCCGGTCCCTGTTCCATACCACAGTCAATCAGAATGTTCCTGCCACACGCCTGAAGCAAATGACAGCTTCCAGTCACTTCATGGGCTGCTCCTATAAACGTAAGTTTCATACCGTCATCCCCTTTTTCTTATGTATCTGTCACGGTTCTATTGTTATATTTATTATACTACATTTACACGTATTTTACCATTTCTCTGCGCAATCTCTGCATGATTTTCTTCTCCAGTCTGGAGATGTAAGACTGTGAGATTCCGAGGATATCCGCCACCTCTTTCTGCGTCTTTTCCTCTCCGTCTCCTGTACCGATTCCGAACCGCATCCGCACGATCATCTGTTCTCTCCTGCTCAGTCTTCCAAGCGCTTTTAACAGCACTCTGCACTCTGCTTCGTGCTCCAGATCACGGGTAATTGTATCCTCCTCCGTTCCCAGAATATCTGACAGCAACAACTCATTCCCGTCCCAATCCACATTTAATGGCTCGTCAATCGACACTTCCAGTCTGGTCTTATTATTTCTCCTGAGATACATCAGGATCTCATTCTCAATGCATCTGGACGCATAGGTCGCAAGCTTGATTTTTTTCTGTGGATCATAGGTATTGATTGCTTTGATCAGTCCGATGGTGCCAATCGAGATCAGATCCTCCACGCCCACACCGGTATTATCGAATTTCTTAGCTATGTATACGACCAGTCTGAGATTATGCTCGATCAGCATCTTTTTCGCCTCTTCTTCATGTTCTGTACCAATTCCCGCAATCGCGTCTGCCTCTTCTCTGGCATTTAACGGTGTCGGCAGAATGTCCGCACCGCCAATATAAAAGACCTCCGTAGTCTCCGGAAATAAAAATGTTCTCACCTGCGGAAATAGCTTCCATCCAAAACCTGCTGCCATACTCATCATCCACACCCTCCTGTTATATATCTGGATTTAATATCATGTCATAATCTTTTCCAAAAGAGGCATCATCACTAACTGCGATCAACAGATTCTCATAACCCTGATCCTCGCCTTCGATCCACAGACTGTCGATGGCAAATACCGGCAGCGTCCCTCTGCCTTTGCCGATGGTGCGATATTCGATCCTGCGAAGACTCTCCAATTCTTCCATAGATATCAGATTCTCGGCCATCCGCCTTGTAATAATGCTGACTGCCTTGCCACTCCCCGGATCCCGTAGATGATTGCCCGTATCGATCACAGCTGCTCCACGGCTTTCCCTGCCGTCATACACCATCCGTACCTTACAGTGGATTTCTCCAAAATGAAATAACAGCAACAGCATCTTAAGTGCCGCAGAAGCCAGATAATAGCTTGCTACTGCAAGCGCAAAGAATAAGCTTCCCACCTGTGCATACTGTCCGAGAAAGGTAAAAATGCCACCTGTCAGAAATCCTCCGATATACAGCGTAAGCATTCCCCTTGCCAGTTCCGGCTTTTTACGGATATCAAGTCCCGTCACCAGCATAATTCCAGGAATAATCACATAAAAAAGTCCATATTTTATAAACGTATAGGGCATCCTGACAGCGATCACCACGCAGGTTGCAAGTGCTCCGAGAAATGCCGCCAGACAGATCCGCCAGACAGGCACGCCGGCATGCAACACACGCCTTGTGATCAGGAGCAATATGTAGTCCATCAGGAAATTCTCCAAAAATAATACGTCTATATACAGCTCATAATACACACGATATCCTCTCTTGAATAATTAATTTTTTCTTTTTTCTTCTGAATACTAAATCGATTTGGTAATCAAACAAGACTTATTATAGATAAATAAGGAAAAATATTTTGTCAAAAAAAGAGTCGGCAGATAATATTTTTGATGCCAAGATTCTTTCCTTTTTTTGTCGCAATAAAGCCATTCAAATCACAAAATAACATATTACAAAAAAAGAACCGCTGTAATTGCAGAATAAAATCTCTGCCATTACAACGATTCTTCGAATCGTGTCTAATTAAATTATTTTTTGAAGAAATCCGGAATCTTGATAGACTGCTCTTTTACTTTTGCAGTTGGAATCTTCGGTGCATCCAGTGTAGGAGATGTACCGCCCACAGTTCTTCTAGGTGCCGCTGTTGTACCACCATTAGATGTCGGAGCAGCTCCCATATCCTGCTTAGCCGCATGTGATGCATATGTCGGTCTCTCATAAGAAGATGCCGGTGGAACCATACTCTGACGCTGTACGCCTTCCAGTCTGGATTTTAATTTAGAGGTTGTGCCGCCTACGTTATGTAAGCCCGTAGCGATAACTGTAATTGTAGCCTCATCAGCTCTTGAATCATCATACATAGCACCAAAGATAATATTAGCCTCTTCACCTGCAAGTTCCTGAACATATTCTGCTGCATCAGCCGCATCCATAAGAGTGATATCACCGGAAATATTGATGATAACATGAGATGCTCCTGCAATTGTAGTCTCAAGAAGTGGACTGGCAACAGCCTGTTTAACAGCTTCCAGAGCCTTATCATCGCCACGTCCCTGACCGATACCGATATGAGCAATACCCTTATCTGTCATAACAGTCTGTACATCAGCGAAGTCGAGGTTGATCAGCGAAGGTACATTGATCAGGTCTGTAATACCCTGGATACCCTGCTGCAGTACCTCGTCAGCCTTCTTCAAAGCTTCCGGCATGGTTGTCCGTCTGTCTACAATATCAAGCAGCTTGTCATTCGGAATGACAATCAGCGTATCTACACTCTCTTTTAACTTCTCAATACCGGCAAGGGCATTGTTCATACGAGTCTTAGACTCAAAACGGAAAGGCTTGGTTACAACACCAACGGTAAGTGCGCCCTGTTCCTTCGCAATACGCGCGATTACAGGTGTAGCACCTGTACCGGTACCGCCGCCCATACCACAGGTAACGAATACCATGTCTGCACCTTTCAGTGCTGCTGAGATCTCTTCTGCACTTTCCTCTGCAGCTTTCTCACCGATCTCCGGTCTGGCACCAGCGCCAAGTCCCTTTGTAATCTTATCTCCAACCTGCATCAGTGTCGGAGCTTTGCACAACTGAAGTGCCTGCTTATCTGTATTAACTGCTATAAATTCAACACCGGCAATCTGCTCATCGATCATGCGGTTCACTGCATTGTTACCGCCTCCGCCGACACCTACAACAATTATCTTTGCCGCTGCTTCTGATTCGTTTGTCTTAATTTCCAGCAAGAGTTTCTCCTCCTTCGTCATCCTTATTATATAAATATACATCCCATATCGACCATGTCTGATACATCAGATGCACACAGACTCTGCCATATATAGTATTATAATATAAGCTTTTTGGCAAAATATCAATAGGAATTTACCGATTTTTCATAATATTCACAACTATTCCCCATAATAAGTATCCTGAGAGTCCGAAGTACCATAACTGTTGGAATATCCGTAATCGGATGTACCTGTACTTCCCGAAGTTCCACCAGATGTATCTCCGGACGTATTATTATAGTTATTATCTGCACTGTCACCGGATGTATCTTCTGATGATGTATCTCCCGATGTCGTATCCTCTGCGCTCTCCTCCGAGAATGTGATCACATTGGAATCATCCTCATAATGTTCCAGATGAAGCACTCCGCTTTTCCCCGCAAGCTTCGCAATGATTGGCGAAATCTGCGCCATCTTCTCTGTAGTTACATCCGTACCAAGCTGCACACAGATATCTCCAAAGTACAGATTAATTCCATCATCCTCATACACGATGCGGTCCGGAGTCAGATTATAATTCTTCACTTCTACAGCCACATCAAGGATCGCCTGCAATAGCTTATCACTCTTTACCTTTATTTTCTGATACAGCTTTGTACTGCTGGCATCTATGCCTTCGATTCCCGGCACGCCGTCCCTGAGTTCACTGCTCTTCAACACGATCCTGCCGTCTTTATCAAAATATGCATACTCGCTGTTTTCCTTTAGATAACCGATAATTGCTTTTTCTTTTACCGTTACTTTTACCGTCCACGGATTCTTTAGACTTACCTTCATAGAATCCAGACTTTTTGGCGTATCATGCTTCAGAAAACGATATTCGACCAGCAGATAAACCGAATTAAACGACAGTGTATCCTTCTGCATCGTCTCGGTAATCGTCTTATCCTCTGTATAATCATTGCCACTGACTTCTATCTTCTGTACATAGAACAACAGACCAAATCCAATCACTATGATCGCAATTGCAAGAATCAGCGTCACAAATGCATACACTCTGTGATTCTTTTTTCTCCTTCTTCTACGTCTCTTTGCCATTTATACTCCTCCTGCGTAGCTACCCTTCATTTTTTATCCATTTATCCGGACGACACGCTGAGCACCAGTCCCATCTCAAGTAACAGAAACACCACCGATGTTCCTCCATAACTGATAAACGGAAGCGTGATTCCCGTATTCGGGATCGTATTGGTCACTACCGCTATATTTAAAATCACCTGTATCATCATATGTGCCATGGCTCCTGCTCCGATCAATGCTCCAAACAGATCTTCTGCATGTGTCGCAATCACAAAGAACCGCCAGATCAGAATCAGGAACAATATCAGCACAAAGCCTGCCCCCACCAGACCCAATTCTTCACATATAATAGAAAATATCATATCATTCTGCGCTTCCGGCACAAAGCCGAGCTTCTGAATACTCTGTCCAAGCCCTCTGCCAAATAATCCTCCGGAGCCGATCGCATACAGTCCCTGCAGTGTCTGATAACCTTTCTCATACTTCTCCGGATCCCGCCAGATTGCAGGCCGCTCCAGTCGGTAGCTCTCCAGTGCCAGAAATATCGCCATAAATCCACATCCCAGCACTGCCATCCAGATAAACTGGGCATATCTTGGACTTGCCACAAAGATCAGCACTGCCGCGATCCCCAGTATAATGATTGCCGTACTTAAGTTACTGGCGCCAACCAGACCAACGACAGGCAGCACACACAGCATAATCCGGAGCATCGTCCAGATACTGCTCATCTTCTCCACATTTCTCGTCACAAGATACGCCAGAAACAGAATCACTGCCACCTTGGCATATTCAGACGGTTGAAATGAAAACGGTCCCAAAGACAACCATCTTTTGGAACCGTTATATTCATCCCCGAACAATACGACTGCAATCGCCAGAAGGATTGCACCCAGATACGCCGGAATCGCGAATTTCTTCCAGAAATGATAGTCCGTCCCGGCCATTACAAACATCGCCACAACGCCGAGTCCTGTCGCAAACAGCTGTTTTTTCAGATAGTAAAAAGAATCATGAAACTTCACTTCTCCATTGTAAGCACTGGTACTGTACAGGATCACCAGTCCGACGATCATGATCAGAAACAACGCCACCAGAAGTGTATGATCATAGCTTTTCTTTTTCAAATCCGGCACGAAGCGCCAAGCCTCCTTACAGAGAATTTACGATTTCTTTGAATTTATCTCCGCGTTCTTCGTAATTCTTAAACATACCCCAGCTTGCACATGCCGGTGACAGCAGTACTGCTTCTCCAGGCTCCGCCAGCTTCGCCGCTGTAAGTACTGCATCTTCAAATGTATCTAACAACATAACATCTGTAAATCCACACTCTTCTGCCTCTTTGGCGATCTTTTCTCTGGTCTGTCCGATCAGAATCAATTTCTTAACTTTGCCATCAAAGCTCTCAATCCATTCTTTATACTCGGACTGTTTATCATAACCGCCGCCGATCAGATAGGTCGGACGGTTCATCGCCTGAATGCCACGGATCGCAGCATCCGGATTGGTTCCCTTGGAATCATTGTAATATGCCACGCCATTCTTCTCTGCTACGAATTCAATACGGTGTTCTACACCGGCAAACTCTTTGATTGTCTTACGGATGCTGTCCATCGGCACACCGTAAGCTGCTGCCATCGCAACCGCCGCCATAACATTTTCATAGTTATGCACGCCCAGCAGTTTAAGTTCCTTTACATTGCATACCAGGCATTTATCCGGATTACGGTAAATAATGTTACCGTCTTCCAGATAGATTCCTTTATCCAGTTTACGCTTGCTGCTGAAATATAGAACCTTCGTCTGTAAAGTTTCACCAAATTCGCGTAATACTTCATCCTCATAATTCAATACGCATGTATCTTCTGCTGTCTGATTGATCGCCACATTCTTCTTAGCCTGTATGTATGCTTCCATCGTATGATGACGGTTCAGATGATCCGGCGTAATATTCAGAATTGCTGATACTCTCGGTCTGAAATCCACAATACTCTCCAGCTGGAAACTGCTCATCTCCGCTACGATCACAGAGTCATCTCTCGTCTCATCTACTACATTCGTATAAGGAATTCCGATATTACCTACGACAAATGCGCTGTCATATACAGCCTTCATGATCTCACCAAGAAGCGCTGTGGTTGTCGTCTTGCCATTTGTACCTGTAATTGCAAGCACTTCACCCTTACCAAGTTCATATGCAAGTTCAATCTCGCCTACCACCGGGATGCCTGCTTCCCGCATACGGTTCACAACCGGAAGGTCTGTCGGCACACCAGGACTGATGATCACCAGGTCAAGCTTCGTAAAAAGCTCTTCCGGAAATTCCCCCAGCACAATATCTGCCTTTGCTCCGTCTTTCATCTTGCCGCGGATCTCTTCCGTATCCAGCTTATCATTGCCATCATAAAGCGTCACAGACGCCCCACGTTCTTCCAAAAGTCCTGCTGCTCCGATTCCGCTGATACCAGAACCGAATACCAGAACATTTTTTCCTGTTATCTCCATGATATCCTCCTAATTTACTACATAGCCATCAGAGCGATCATACAGAGCAGCGCTGTAATAATAGAAAACACAGCCACAACTCTGGTCTCTGACCAGCCGCAAAGTTCAAAATGATGATGGATCGGTGCCATCTTGAAAATTCTCTTACCACCGGTTTTCTTAAAATAAGTAACCTGAATGATAACCGACAGTACTTCCACCAGATAAATCAGACCTACAATGATAATGAATAACGGCATCTGAAGCATATACGCTGCGGAAGCCACAAAGCCCCCCAGTGCCAGCGAACCGGTATCACCCATAAATACGCTTGCCGGATATACATTGAACAGCAGGAATCCGAGCAGCGCACCTACAACCGCTCCGGTCACAGGCTCAATTCCACTCTTTGTACCGATCGCAACTACGGTAAAGAATGTAGCTACCAGTACAGTAACGCTGGAAGCCAGTCCGTCCAGTCCGTCTGTAAAGTTCACACCATTGACTGTACCGATCACTGCAAAAAACAGCACCGGAATTGCAAGCCATCCAAGATCCAGATATCTGCCACCAGAAAATGGAACCAGCATTTTCAGAGAAATGCCTGCTACTTTTACCAGATAATATGCAAAGATTGCTGTTACTACAATCTGCAATGCCATCTTCTGCTTCGGAAACAATCCGTCCGAACGCTTCATAACTACTTTCAGATAATCATCCAGGAATCCGATCAGTCCAAATCCGATTGTCACAAACAGCACCGGAATGATCTGTGGATTGCTTCTGATATAAAACAGCGAAGTAATCAGTATACTAAGCAGGATGATCACACCACCCATCGTCGGCGTTCCCGCTTTTTTCAAATGCTCTTTTACTCCTTCCTCTCTCTCTGTCTGCCCCATCTTCAGGTTCCTCAGTACAGGAATGATCACTGGTCCCATAATTGCGCTTAATGCAAATGACACCAATACCGGAATAAATATTTTATAATCCATAACACACCTCATCGTCTCTTTTGCTTTTTTCTAACTTAAAACAGTATACTTCATTTCTTATTCTTTTTCAATGCCAAGATAGGGAAGGATATTTTCGAAGATTTTCCCGATCACGGGTGCTGCTATCGTTCCGCCGTAATACACTCCCTGAGGATTATAGATAATGCACATGCCAAGAATCTGCGGATCATCTGCCGGAGCAAATCCCACAAAAGACGAAATGTATTTGTTGGCACTTCGCGGTAATGTCTGGGATGTTGCCGTCTTTCCTCCGATGCGGTAACCTTCCACTGCCGCGTTCTTACCGCCGCCCTCTGACACAACACTTTCCAGCAGTGCACGCATCATCGCCGATGTCTCTTCTGATAAGATCCTTTTCCCCTTCTCATCTGAAAATGTCTCTACCACCGTTCCATCCTGCTCCAGAACCTGTTTGCCAAAATGCGGCGTTACCCGGTTTCCTCCATTAATAATAGAACTGAATGTTGTCGCCATCTGAATCGGCGTCACCTGAAAGGACTGACCAAAAGACATTGTTGCAAGTTCCACCTGACCGATATTCTTCCGCTGATGCATAATCGTCGATGCCTCCCCCGGCAGATCCACTCCCGTATTGCCAAGCAACCCAAACTGATCATAATAATCACAGAACCGGTCCACGCCAAGCCGCAGACCGATATTGATAAATACCGGGTTGCAGGAATTCTGGATTCCCTGTACAAATGTCTCCGATCCATGACCTCCCACCTTATGACAGCGGATCCTGCGGTCTTCCACCACATAATATCCCGGACAGTGAAACTGATCCTGCGTAGTGACCACACCTTCTTCCAGACAGGCAGCCGCCGTCACCACTTTGAATACTGAACCGGGTTCGTACGTGTCATTGATACTCCGGTTCCTCCACATCTGATTAAGTTCATCCTGTTTTTCTTCTTCCGTAAGTCCCTCTGTCCCCTGCGGTAATGTAAATGGATCATCCAGATCAAATTCCGGCACATTTACCATAGCATACAGTTCTCCGTTAGAAGGATTCATCAAAATAATTGACACACCGTCTGCCTGTTTTTCTTCCATCACTTTCTCTGCCATCTGTTGGGCATACATCTGGATGTTATAATCCATACTGAGCTGCAACGTCTTTCCTGCCATCGGCTCCAATCGGTCTTCTGCAATCTTATCCAGCTCCACACCTCTTGCATCCGTCACGGTCAGGATCTTGCCATCGGTTCCGGCAAGCCAGTCTTCATACTTCACTTCCAGGCCAATGATTCCCTGATTATCCCCTCCGGTAAATCCGAGCACCGTAGATGCCAGCTCATGATACGGATAATACCGCTTAAAATCCTCATCTACTTTCACTCCTGCAAGTTCCAGATCCCGGATCTTATCTCCTGTCTCTTTCTCTACATTTTTCTTAATCCGTTCAATGGATGACACCTTTTCTACCCGTTTCCGTACCATTTCCTCATCCATATCAAGCAGCTCCGAAAGCGAACGGATAACCAGTTCCGGATCTTTGATCTGGCTGTGAATGACCGAAATTGTGCAGACGGTTTTATTCGTGGCAAGTACTGTCCCATTGCGGTCAATGATCTCTCCTCTTGCCGCCTTGATATCCCGCTCCCGTTCATGTAGTGCCTCTGCTTTTTTCTGATAATACTCTGCTTCAAATATCATCAGATACACCATTCTTCCTATCAGAAAGAGTATAATTCCCAGTGCCGCAAAGAATACTACGCATATCTTTTTCCTGTTATATGTTCTGTTCTTCAATCAGAAAACCCCACAATACGACTCCATACAGTTTACGGTCCGTCTTGTGGGGTTATGCTTATTTATCCTTTTTCTGTTTTAATATGTATAGAAATTACCATATTTATCGTAATATCCATCACTGCCATAATAGTAACCGTCAGATGCAAGTTCATATCCTTCATACGGACTATCCGAACTGCCCGATGTACCATTCGTATATACAGTTCCAGAAGCACTGTCTGTAATTGCACTTCCTGCAGCAGTGTCTGTTGATGTACCATCTGTTGTTGACGCATCATCGGTTGTCGGCTCGTATCCTTCTACTGTCGTAATTCCAAGGTACGGAAAAATCTCTTTCATAATATCTGCTGCCATCTGTACAGCATAGGAACTCTGCGCCTGATCATAGTCGTTGACCTCATCAATAACTACATATACAACCACTTCCGGATTCTCCTGCGGCGCATATCCAATAAATGATACCAGATATTTGCCATTATCGCGGGGAAGTTTCTCGGCCGTACCGGTCTTACCTCCTACCTCGTAACCCTCCAGGTTTGCTTTCTTACCACTTCCGTTTTCAACTACACCACGCATGTAATCCTTTACCATAGTGCTTGTCTCCTGGGAAACGGTGCGCTTTACCAATACCGGATTCTTTGTCTCGATCACATTGCCATTCTCATCCTGAATCTGTTTAACCACATGCGGCTCATAATAATCCCCGCCATTGATCAAAGAACAGAATCCAGATACCAGTTGTGTCATGGTCACATTGAAGTTCTGTCCAAATGAGTTCGTTGCCAGACTGGCATCATCCATATTCTCCGGTGTATACAGAAGACCTTCTGTAGAAGCATCTCCCGGAAGATCAATGCCTGTCAGTTCACCAAATCCAAATACGTGCTGGTACTTGCTGAGATTCTCTTTACCAATCAGCGCTCCGATCTGCATCAATGCCACGTTGCAGGAATTCTGCACCGCCTCTTTGATGGTCTGTGTGCCATGTCCATCCCGGTTGATACAGTGAATATCATGGTCTCCCACGTGCAGCATACCGCCACAGTAGAAGGTCTCATCGCCTTTCAGTGCTCCTGTCTCTAATGCAGTCGCTACCGTAAATGGCTTGATTGTAGATCCCGGCTCATAAGTATCGCTGATACAGAAGTTCTTCCACAGCGAGTTCAATGCTTCCAGCTTATCATCGTCTGACATCGCCTTTAATTCATCTTCCGTATAATAATTCGACAGATCCCTCGGATTATTCAGATCGTAATTCGGATAGCTCGCTTCCGCAAGGATCTCGCCATTCTGTGGATTCATTACAATCACCGCAGTATTGGCACTACCTTCGCCGTCATATGCGTAATTCTTGTGTTCTTCATTGAACGCTAAAATATGTTTTTCTACAATACTCTGTACCTGAAGATCAATCGTAGATACCACCGTATCTCCATTAGTTGGCTCTTTTACCGTCCGCTCTACCGTTGAATCTGAATCCAGATATCCGTATCTGCGTCCGTCACTTCCATTTAATGTAGAATTATAATATCCTTCGATACCATTATTTCCCACATTTCCATCTGAGGTAAAACCAATCACGTCACTTGCCAGTGCATTGTATGGATATTTTCTTACATAATCCTCTTCCAGCCATACGCCTTTGATATTCGGATTATTCTCCGTATCTGCCGTCAATTTCTCAAACTTCTGAGCCGTTGCATATTCCACACCCTTTTTCAGAATCTGATATCTGCTGTCCGGATTGTCCTCGATTACTTTCTGAATATCACTTTCTTTCAGATCAAAACAGTCAACCAGTGCTGCAATTGTCGGAGACTCGTAAGCATCATCACTTTTCAATGCCTTTACGTCCAGTATTACATTATACACGCGCTCGCTGGTTGCAAGCTTTGTTCCATTGCGGTCTGTGATATCTCCCCGCTTGTAAGGAATGGTCTGACTGTCATACTGCTGCTGTTCCAGTACCACTCTGGTATATTCATCACCGGAACTGGCATTGATATAAGTTACCCTTCCCACAAGAACAACAAAAGCCAGTATAATAACTCCATAGAGCAATACCAGCTTTTTTTGCATAAATTGGGGAAATTTCTTCATCAAATAGGATTTCACTTTTCTGATCATATTTCCACCTTATTCATTCGTTTTTGCAGAACTGGCAACGACTCCTTCATCCGGAATCTGCTCATACTGCTTGATATAATCTCCATCAGGATTATCGTATTCTACCACCTGGCTCTCATTGGCATATACCATTCCCAGGTCATTCATAGCCTTCTCCCGAACCTCTTCCAGATTCACGGAATCCATAACTGCATTGTACTTTGTCGTATTCGCTTCATTCAGATTCGCAAGTTCTTCCTGAAGTGCCGTAATAGTCTTAGAGCGGTTCGTAAGCTCTGCACGTAACTGTACGTACTGCACACAGACTACAAGCATTAAAATTGCTGCAACTGAAAGAAAAACCACATAGGCCTTATTAATCCCCATGGCTTTCTTACGGTTCTGCTTCACCTGACGACTTACATGCTGCCGTCTTTCCGATTCTGTGGTTCTGCGCTGCGGTTCGTAGGCTGGCTTCGGAACAGCATTGCCGTATACGTACATTCCTGACGAACCAGATACACGCTGATTCTGAACGCGTCTTCTTGCAGATGTTCTTGCTGCCATACCACTCTCCCCTTTCTAATAATTAATCATTTAACTCCGTTCGAAGATCCTGAGCTTGGCACTCTTGGATCTGCTGTTAATCTCCATCTCTTCCTCGCTCGGAAGGATCGGTTTTCTGGTAACCACCCGTCCTTTTGAGACTTTACCACATACACATACCGGAAAATCACTCGGACAGGTACATGGATTTTCATTTTTCTTAAATGCACTCTTCACAATCCGGTCTTCCAGTGAATGGAACGTAATGATACATAACCTTCCTCCCGGATTCAGCATATCAATCATGTCATCCAGAGAATCTCTGAGTACATCCAGTTCCCTGTTCAGCTCAATACGGATCGCCTGAAACGTCCGCTTCGCCGGATGACCTGTTTTCTTTTGAAATTTCATTGGGATTGCATGACGGATTACCTCTGTCAGTTCTCCAGTTGTTTCGATAGGTCTCTTCGCGCGTTCCTGAACGATATGTCTGGCAATGTTCTTCGCAAACTTGTCCTCCCCGTAATCGCGGATCACGCGATAGAGATCCATCTCACTGTAGTCATTGACGATGTCTCTGGCTGTCATCTCTGACCGTTGATCCATCCGCATATCCAGAGGTGCATCTTCGCGATAGGAGAATCCCCGATCTGCCGTATCTAACTGATAAGATGATACGCCCAGATCCAGCATGATCCCATCGACCTTGTCAATTCCCAATTCATGAAGCCTGGACTTCATATCACAGTAGTTGCTTCGGACTATTGTGACTTTCTCCCCGAAGTCCTTTAATCGGATGCTCGCAGCTTCGATCGCCGCCTCATCCTGGTCTATTCCTATAATACTCCCCTTCGCACCCAATCTGGTGCACACTTCATAGCTGTGTCCTCCACCGCCCAGTGTGCCATCCACATAGATGCCATCCGGTTTGACGTTCAATCCGTCAACCGTTTCCTGCAATAATACTGATACATGTTTGAATTCCATATCTTTCTCCCCTAGATACTGAATCCGCTTGCTTCCATCTCAGATGCGATATCCTCAATGTCAGCTTCCACTTCAGCATTCTTCGCATCCCATCTGGCCTTGTCCCATATCTCGGCACGCTTCCCCATACCGATGAATACGACCTCTTTGCTGAGCATCGCATAATCTCTTAAGACCGCAGGGATCAGTGTTCTTCCTTGTTTGTCAAGTTCGCCGTCAGTTGCAGACCCCTGAAAGAAGTATGCAAACTTGCGGGCATTTTTGTCTGTGGTGGTTGGTAAGGCGTTAAGTTTTTCTTCAAAGGCGTTCCATTCAGCTTCCGGGTAGACGTACAGGCAGTTTTCCATTCCTTTTGTGATGACGAAATGCTCCCCTAATCCGTCACGCAGCTTAGCCGGAATGATCAATCGACCCTTCGGATCGATGTTATGACTGTATTCTCCTTTCAACGTCATTGGAACTCACCCTCTTTCATTCGGCCGCTCCCCAGCAGCCTACCTGAAACGTACAAAGGATTCTCTTCCACTTTCGAACCACTTTATACCACTTTTCACCACTTTCTACCACTTGAAACCATTGTAACCCATATTTTAGGTCATTTCAACCCCCATTTTTGAAAAAATCCCTCTTCACAGTTCATTCAGATCCAATAAAAAATCCCTGCAAATCAGATTATTTCATCTGATTTGCAGGGAATCCTCCACTTTGTTACACTTTTATGAAATTATTGGGCTTATCTACCACTTATTATTCACCATCCGTGGTAACCAGACTCTGCTGGTAATTTGTAATCGCACTGTAATCAACTTCTGCTGTCTGCTGTGGCTTATTCGTATCATACAGATTATATACAGAATATCCAAGCCATCCTACCAATGCAAGGCTGACAACTCCGACTGCGATGCGACGGAACGCACGCTTCACCTTATCCTTCTGTACATTCTTCTTGCGATTCATTTTATCCTTTTTATACTGATCAACCTTTGCCTGACTCATACTCATATACTCCTTATACTTCTGATCTGACCGCCACCAGGCTCATTCCACCCGACAACTGCTTGTTATAGTATATCACAGAATCATCATCAGAACAATGTTAAATCACAGCAATCACACCGCCATCTGATGCGTAGAGACTGCTGATTCCGGCCGTATCCAGAATAATCACATCCTTCGGCTGCAGGCGGGCTAACAGTAACTTCTTCAGTTCTTCCGCTCTCGCCGGACAGTTACAATGACTGATTGCAAGAATCTTATCCTCCGCATGATCCTCATGGGCTGCAATCTCATCTGCCATCTTCACCAATGCTTTCTTCATGCCCCGTCCCTGTCCTAACTGACAGATAGAGCCTTCCGGTGTAGATCCCATAACCGGCTTAATGTTGAGCGCTGTAGCTACCATTGCTTTCAATCCGGTCAGACGTCCGTTCTTACGAAGTGCATCCAGTGATTCCAGCAGGAAATACGTATGCTGACTGTCAATATACGCCTCTACTGTATCAATGATCTCCTCAAACGCCATCCCGTTCTCTTCGCACTCTGCAATCTTCATCGCAATCAGTGTCTCGCCGATAGATGCCGATCTGGAATTAAACACATGAATCTGCTTCTCACCATACTCTTCCTTATATAAATTCACACCCAGTACCGCACTGTTGTATGAACCACTCAGTTCTGATGAAAGTGTCACTGCATATACATGCTCTGCATCGCAATGATACTTCTCCATATAAGAATCCGGAGACGGACAGGAAGACTTCGGACAATTAGGGCTGGCAGCCACTTTCTCCAAAAATTCCTTCTGATCAAATGTCTCATCATCTATCACATGATAATCGTCCACATCAATTGATAACGATGCTGTTGCGAAATGTCCGGAAGCCTTCATCTCCGGTGATAACTCTCCACAACTGTCAACGATAATCTTATAACTCATTTCATTTCCTCCTGCAAGCGTTGATGTTCGTCATTCGCTTCTATTATATGTAGTATCAAAAACCACTTAATATATAATAGCACATTCTATATGGATTGAAAAGAGTTATTTCATATTAATGCCAGCGGAAACACGAAGCATTCCGCTGGCATTATATCCTCACACTATTCTTCAACACGTATCTGTCTCGATATACTGAGTGCTACTCCCATTTCCGCCATCAAAAATAAAATCGACGTACCTCCGTAACTGATAAATGGAAGTGTAACACCTGTATTTGGTATTGTATTGGTCACAACCGCCACATTTAAGATGACCTGAATTGCAATGTGGGCGAAAATACCACTGGCAATCAATGCTCCATACATATCCGGTGCATTCTGTGCGATAAACATCAGCCGGTACAGTAATAATCCAAACAGTACTAACACGATAATCACGCCACACACACCCAGTTCTTCGCAGATAACCGAAAGGATCATATCATTCTGTACCTCCGGAATGATCATCTTCTGCGCACTGTTACCCAGTCCCTTGCCAAAGAATCCTCCGGAACCTATCGCATACAATCCCTGCAGCGTCTGATAACCGGAACCTGATGCATACTGCTCCGGCTGCAGCCATACCAGTACACGGCGCAGACGGAAACTTCCACTGGAACCCGCATCCTGGATCATACGGTTCAACACTGCCACTCCGATCACCGCCGCCGTAAGTCCTCCACCTGCAAGCACCATAAACGGCTTTGTCTTTGGATGAACTACGAACAACAGACTCACTGTAATACCTGCTACGATCATTGCAGAGCTCAGGTTACTGGTCAGGAAATACACACCCGCCGCGGCACCGAATCCCCAAATGATCACTTTTACAATTCCGTCTTTTTTATGTGCGCGATTTCCAAGCTGACACAGGATGATCGGAATCAGCAGAATTACTGCCAGCTTCACAATCTCCGCCGGCTGCAGCTGCTGCCCCATTGGCAGACGAATCCAACGCTTCGCACCATTTACCTCTTTTCCAAGAGGCGTCAGTCTCACCAGAAACAATAGCAGGATTGAAAACCAATAAAGTTTTTCTGCATATTTCGCATAAATATGATAATCAATCTTCGAGATCACATACATCCCCAAGAATCCCATTGCACAGAACAGCATCTGGCGTTTCAAAAAATACATACTGTCATTATATTTTACCAGAGCACTGTATGAACTGCTGCTGTACAACATAATCAGTCCAAAGCACACCAGAAACACAAGCACTGCCAACATACTGTAATCAAAATACCGCACTGCCGGTCTCCTCTTCGCAGATGCAGGTCTGGCAGATGTCCGTCTCTTCCGCGTCCTGGCTTCAGACATATGTCTGATTTCTCCCATAAATATCTACACTCTCCCATCTATGCATGTCCTGCAAACGCAGACGCACGCTATACTAACTCCATATTATAACGATATCAAACTCCAAATACAACCGTTTCATTCACGTTTTAATTGTTATTAATCAATATTTTAGGGAAATCGGCATCAAACCGATCTCCCCTATTTTATATAGTGCTTTTCTATACAATAACAGCCTGATAACCTTTGGCTTTCAATTCTTTCACAAGCTTCTCAGCATTTGCTTTCTTCTTAAATGCACCTACCTGAACCCGGTAAAGCTTACCCGCAGTCTCAGTCTTTGTCGGCGCATTTGTTGCTGATAATCCAAACGACTGCAGGATGCCCCTGGCGATATCGTCCATTTGGCTGTTAAAAATTTTAATATCTGTAGCATCGGAAATGAAGCCACATTCCATCAGCCGATATGAATACCCTTTCGCAGCAGCGCGATTCGGATTAGCCAGATCTGTACGTCCAACCACAATCTGTGATCGTCCCGGAAAGAATCCCGAAATCATTTTTGCCAGAGCATTGTCATACTTGTCAGCTTTATACTTTCCATTGATAATCACGTGTCCGCCTCTGGCAGATGCCACCGCACTATCCATATGAAGTTCAATAATCTGGTAGTCCTTTGGAATGTTCAGTTTGCTGATGCCGTTATCTGCATACCAGTTGCGACTCGTATCTGCGATCGTAACATTCTTTCCACCCAGAGCACTGATACGAGCTGCCAATGCCCTCACTCTTTCCGCTTCTGTATAACCATTTCCGGTCGCTCCCGAATCACCGGCACCATGACCGGCTATGATAAATAGATGCATATACATCTCTCCTTTCAAAGAAAACAATTACTCGCTCCCACTACATTCTGGCAATCCGGTAGCCACACTGGTCAATATAGACAAAATTCCTGCCAACACGGAGGCTGATACCACTAGCTTTACATCTATCTGACCAAGCGCCGTTGCCGTGCCAATCGTTGCAACCGCGGTCTGCGATATCGTCTTTACTGCTCTGATTCCAGCGCATTTCGCCCATCTTTTCCAATTTTTCATACGAGTTCTCCTTTTTTGAAGCCAGATGATATACTCCAGAAGAATCGGGAGTGCTATAGTATATGTTTGCGCAGATGGATATTCCACTGTTCTATCTCTTTTTCATAAGAATATGATAAAAAATAAATTTTCAACTTATTTCCCACATAAAAATCCGCCCCTGTCAAGCAGAGACGGATTTAATAACTGCTATTCAGCTTTAATCACAACATTTTCCAGAGCGTCTGTTATCAAATTCCGGATTGAATGCATAGAAATTCTTGCTATCCAGACGATCCTGTACAATTCTGAGACTTTCACCAAATCTCTGATAGTGTACAATTTCGCGCGCCCGGAGGAAACGGATCGGATCAGCGACTTCCGGATCTTTTACCAGACGTAGGATATTATCGTAGGTAGTGCGGGCTTTTTGCTCGGCTGCCATATCCTCGTGAAGATCAGTGATCGGATCGCCTTTGGATTGGAATGTTGTGGCACTCCATGGTACACCTCCGGCTGACTGGGGCCACAAAGCAAGAGTATGATCCACATAGTATTTGTCGAAGCCGGATTCCTTTAACTGTTCGACTGTCAGATTGCGGGTGAGCTGGTAGACGATGGCGCAGACAATTTCAAGATGGGCAAGTTCGTTATCCCATAATCTGTAGAAGTAACTATTTTAGGGGTTACTATATAGGAGAAACTCTACACAATAATAACCTGATATCCCTTGGATTTCAACTCACTCCTATTGCTTGTTCAACCAACTCTGGAAAGCTTTCACCGTTGCTGGTCCCATGCTTCCGTCAACAGTTACGCCAAGGAATTTCTGTAACGCCATTACGGATCCACGCCCGAAGTATCCGTCTACCGTTGCTCCAATTCGTCTCTGGATAGCTCTGATCAGATTAGATCCGATTGCACGACCACTAACAAACTGCCAGCTTCCGGTATAAGCATTCGCTAGATATTTCTTGTTGCTGATCGGCTGACCGCTGATAATGCCGTCCTGCACTGTACCAAATACAGCCTGTGCTTTCTTTGTTGTGGCCACGCCCCAGCTTCCATCCACTGCGATCTTACCAGATGATGCATTTCCGGAAGAGGTTGGAACAGATCCACCAGTTGCTGTAGCGCCTTTCCATGTGTAGGTCGTCGCTCCGCTTGCCAGCAATTTGTTAACCTCTGATGCGATCGTAGGCATCTGGGATTCCAGATATGCACCCGGACAGTCTGTTGATGCAAACCACTTATGCAGTGTCATGTTTCCTTTTGTGTCTCCGGTATAGGTCAGCTTCTTGATGCCATTTCTCCGACAGATATCCGCACACAACAGAATCAGCTTCGCCATCGCCGCACTAGAGCATCCCCAGCCGTTACCGATCTTATTATCTGCGACTTCGATTGTCACGGCTCTGTGGTCATTTGCGCCGGATGAAGAAGTCCATGCTCTATCCTTTTCTTCAACGTACATTCCAACTCTTCCATCTGATCCAATGCCATAGTTGGATGATGCCTGTCTGCTCGCTGGTGCAAATACATTGCCGCACGTCTCAACGGTAAGGTTTCCAGCCATGTGATGGATGGTAATGCGGTCAATCTTATTCCGTCTCGGGCTGGTCTTATTTGGTGATATTTTTGTGTAATTAACTAATCCACTGTTACTCATAATATACTCCTTCCTGTGCGATGTCGCACATAAAAAGAGAGCCTGTCCTTTTAACAAACTCTCCAAATTAACTAATACTGCTTTTGAATTAATCTTGGCTTTAGATTCAACCATTTTGTCATGTCATTGACTATAATGTGAACTACTTCCGCAGTTGCCCGGCGCTTCTCCTTATAAACGTCTTCGCTTGCATACACTTTACAATCCTCCAACAATACTTCCATGCAGGTAATATCATCTTTTAATTTTTGAATCGCGCTTAAAATCTCAGGATTTTCAGGCACGTCTACTACTGTCCACATAAGTGGCTTAGGTTCTGGCATCTTCACTTTCGGAACAGGCTTCGGCTCTTCTTTTGCCCGGAAGTAAAAGTCTACAAGATAATCATATACTTCCCATGCCTTATCTGTGTTTAATGACTTGGCATGAAGCAATGCGCCTTTTTCTGTCCATAGATACAGGTGAGATGCTCTGCTTTTAACCACCTCGATTTTTTCTAGATGGTTCTTGAATGCTTTTAATTCGTCTCCGGACAATGATATGTAATGCTTTCCTTCAACAAATCGTATCCTGTTATTTTTAAAATTCTGATGTATCTGAATTTCCTTTGTCTCATAAGCATCTGCAATTTGGCAAGTAGTCAAAACTCTTGTTCCTTCAAATTCTACGGTTTCTGGTAACTGCATAATAAATCCCCTTTCAAATTTTGATTCTTGAAAGAAGTTCCTATCTGCATTATAATATTTACAGAAGGAAACTTCTAACCTAAACAGTCGTTTGTGCTTTGGTCGGTGCTACGACTGTTTTTTATTATTTAATATCTTCTTTTAACTTTTTTATTCCCCGCCGAATTCCCTCCGCTTGAGGAATTTTTTCTTGTGCGCAATATTTATCTAAAATATCGCTACACTCATCATCCAATCTCACCTGACGCGGTTTCTTTTTAGGAGAATCTGTGGGTCTTCCCATTTTCTTTTTTTCTACTGTTCTCACCTCTTGACTCTTGCCTGTATAACTGCTATTCTAAGCGTGTCAGGCGGTGGCAAGTACCGCCCGACTTTGGTTTGTTGGCTTTGCTTATTTGTTAAGCAGAGCCTTTGTTTTTTCTTCCAGTTCTTCCAATGTTTTACTTTCCTTAATCATTAAGAGAAATTTGTAAACCATCTTCTGCTCTGTTTCGTCTCTTGAAACTTCTGCCTGATTCATTTCTTCTTCCATCTTTACTCCTTTCCGGCTACTTGCCTGCCCTATTCGTTAAGTCCCTTCCTTAACTGTCTTTATTATATACTTTTGAGCTACAAAAGTCAAGAGGTTTTTAATTATTTTGTAGAAAAATGTAGAGGGCGATTACTCGCCTTCACTACACTCTGGCAATCCGGTAGCTACACTGGTCAACAGTGACAGGATTCCTGCCAGCACTGATGCTGATACCACCAGTTTCGCATCAACCTGGTTAAGCACTGTCGCTGTTCCGATGGTTGCTACTGCGGTCTGCGCTACGGTCTTCACTGCTCTGATTCCTGCACATTTTGCCCATTTCTTCCAATCTTTCATTTAATCTACCTTCCTTTCTAAATCTGAAATTCTATGATTTGCTACTTTCATTTTTTCTTCCTGCAATGCCATCTGTTCTTCCAAGTGATAAGTACGTTCTATTGTATTATTATGCTTATCAACTCTTTTTGTGAGCTCATCCAGCTTGTACTCCATAAGTGCTCTGGTCTTCTCCTGTTGTCCGTGATTGCTAATCAGGCAAACCAGAAGCGTTACTGCGGCAGAAATGCAGGCCGAGATAATTGTCTCCATAGTTATGTCCTTTCTTGAAAATCGTACAAAAATAAGACCTGTTAAGGTCTTGCTCTGATCCCCATATGGTCACCTCTACTCATATACAGCCTCAGACATCTCTAAGAGACATTCTGTCAGGAACTGATTCTGTTCTTCCAGCTTCGCGATTCTTTCCTCCGGGAGTGGTTCGGGCTCTGGATAATGTCTCCCCGGATTTCTCGCTCAAAGAGAACTGCACCTCCACCGCCGGAGGTGCTCCGGACCTGTGATCCGGAGCACCTGACCGTAATCATACTGCCATACTCCCAGCGTGGATGTGTATCTGGAATCTAATTTTGCAGATACAATATTTTCCATACTACTGCTCCTCTACTGCAAGCTCTTCCATTCCCGAATCAGCCAGGATCTCTTTCACCTTATCCTTTAAAAGTCTCGGTACCTGATCATAAGTCTTTTTTCCTAACATAATCTGCTGTGCCCATAACATTGCCATCATTTCTTTACCTCCTGAATTTTGTAATAATATGAATAAATTTGTTAATAAAGTTACCATTACTGATATACCAGCTCGGACATTTCCAGAATACATCCCTGGAGCATGTCGATATTCTCCTTCAGTTCTGCATTCCCCTTTTTCAGAGCCTCCATCTGTTCCCCTGGTGTCTCCCCGAGCTTGTAGAGAATCACGCCCAGAATACCAGCCGTGTACTTCACAATAGCATCCATACTGGTGTAATTCTCATATTCCGCAAGCGTGGACTCACGCTCTTTCACAACCATCTTTTTTGTCTTTGTCTGATCCTGAAAGATGCTTTTCAGCTCATCCTCTGTAGCGGATATGGTCTTGATCAGAAGTGTGTCACCTAACTGGATGTCCGCTGACTGGATGGTCAGTTCTGTGGCATCATTGAATGTTATTTTCATGGATATCACTCCTTTCAAAAAAAAGACACCCGATTAGGTGTCGTGTGCGAGTTACTGTAAAAAATAAAGATTTGTCCAAGGCTGTTACTGAATTAAATGGCAAAACAGAGAACATTCTCCAGTTCAAAGCCTTTACCAAAGTTGCAAGAGTAAGCGGATCATCATCAGTCCAGATCATCACCCTTGCAGATCTTCAGAAGATATTTCCGAGTGCGACTGACAAAAATTCCGGCGCATTCGTGATGAATGGTGACGGAGTCTCTACAGATGCACATTTTGATGGAGTTGTCTGGAAGGGCGGTGCTCTGTATGCGACATTTAACAAGACAATTAATACGCAGATACGTATTACTGGATTTGTATATTATTCACCGCAAGAGGTACCGCAGTGGTAAAGCTATTTTTTTAGATACACTGCCGTATATTCCGGATGAATATTAGCAGTTGATGTCGTCCAGTTCCTCATTGCAACATATACAGCGCCGTCAGACTGCGCCTTGCATGTCGCCCAGGTGCATGATGATGAAGCTGCATTTGTTGGTATTGCGGCAACCAGCTCGAATCCTTCAGGTGGCGTCGGTGTACTGTACACGCCAGCTGTATTAACCGCCGGAACATTAACTGTTACAGATATAACTTCCATTCTTATAAAGCTATTGCCATTTAATTCAGTAAGAGCATCTGTCAAATCTTTATTTTTTACAGTAACTCGCACACGACACCTAATCGGGTGTCTTTTT
>CAVAVU010000099.1:0-3239 GCA_963592205.1 bacterium | reverse complement strand
TTTTATGGGATTGATTCTGATATTTCTTAATAAGGCAAAAAGTAAAAAGTTCCTGGTAGCATATGTTATAATCTTAATAGTATTAATTGCAATGCTTCTAATTGCACTATAAAGATAAGACAGAGTTTTTTGTGACAGTATTTCATAAAAAACTCTGTTTTGTTTTAATAAAGTAAAAAGGCTGGTTGCATACAGGTGACATCAATGCTATGTTAAAATAATAGGAAGTACAGGGAGTAAAGTGATATGAAGATAGTGAAGGAATTTATATTGAGAGAAATTGCAGGAGAATGTGTACTTGTACCGACGGGGGCAACTTCGCAGGAATTTAACGGGATGATCACGGTCAGTGATACGGCCAGATTTATATGGGAGAATATTGAGAAAGCCGGTGATCTGGGAGAGATGATCCAGATGGTGCTGGATACGTACGAGGTTGATGAAAAGACCGCAAGAAGGGACACGATCGCATTTATCGGTGCTCTTGTGGAGAATGGATTCATAGAGTGCACGAGGGAAGATGGAACATGGTAGGAGACATGCAGAAGGAATCGATCACCCGGCTGTACAGGATTGGGCATACGGAGATTGAAATTACAGCGCCGATATACATGAAAAGTCCACGAAATCTGGAGAAGTTCCGGATCAAGCGAGCAGAAAGACCTGACGATGAGGTAGTTCATTATCTGGTGGAGATGACAGAAGACCTTGCCAGGATAAAAGAGGATCTTATGGGAAAAAGAACGGGAAGAGTGATTTACCGGGAGAATCTCATGGTGTTTCAGACCGCCGGTGGAGAATGCCGTTTTATTAATTTTCTTGGAATGGACTGGCATTATGCGGTCAGCAGTCAGGAGAACGTGAATCATTATCGCGTCTGGTTTGTTCCGGAGGTGGCAGAGATGCTTGATCAGGATACGGTGTATCTGGCTGCATTTTCGCTGGAGAAGCAGGCGATCAGGGATCACGCGATGATCCTGCATTCTGCGTATATGTGTTATGAAGATACGGCGGTGCTTTTTTCTGCACCGTCTGAGACAGGAAAATCTACCCAGGCAGATCTCTGGGAAAAGTATCGTGGAACATGGACGGTGAACGGAGACCGCTCGCTGCTGATCCGTGAGAAGGACGGCTGGTATGCGAATGGATGGCCAGTCTGTGGAAGTTCGGAGATCTGTAATAATAAGTCTTATCCGGTCAGGGCAATTGTTATGCTGTCGCAGGCGAAGGAGAACCATATCAGACGCCTGAAGGGGATCGAAGCCCTGCGGAAAGTAATGGAGCAGATTACAATCAATGCCTGGAACAGCGAGTTCCAGATGCAGGCGATGGATGAACTGGAGAGTTTATTGCAGGAAATTCCAATATATCATCTGGAGTGTAATATATCCGAAGATGCAGTAAGATGTCTGGAGAATGTGCTTACAGATGGACGGGGAGAGTAGTAGATGCAGGAAAATAATGATAAAAATCAGGGAAAGAACGGGCTGTCTTTTGAGTCGTTGGATATTCTGATCGCAAAATGGAAAGATGGGACATTTTCAGAGATCATTGATGACTGGAAATGGATATTCAGTTACAGTATCCGCTATAGATGGGCAATCGTATTCTATACATTGCTGGGTATCTTTAGTACATCTATGGGATTGGTCAGCAGTGTGGCGAGTAAATATGTGATCGATATCATTACCGGATATAAGACGAATAAGCTTATGATGGTAGTTATTATCATGGTAGGAAGTTCACTGTTCAGCCTGTTGTTCAGCAGTATTATCAGTCGTATTTCTACCAAATTAAGTATTTATATTAATAACGATATTCAGGCTGATATATTTGACAAGATCGTGGATGCGGACTGGCTGGCGATCAACCGGTATTCCAATGGTGATGTATTGAACCGGTTTAACGGCGATATCGGAACGGTCAGCAGTAATGCGATCAGCTGGCTGCCTACGATCGTGATCGCAATTTATAATTTTGTGGCAACATTTCTGGTTATCCTTCATTACAATGCGATGATGGCGGTCCTTGCGCTGGCAAGTGCACCGTTTATGCTGCTGATGTCGAGATTCATGATCAAAAAGCAGCGCGAATACAGTAAAAAAACCAGGGAAATGAGCAGTAAGCTGATGACCTTTGAAGTAGAAGCATTTTATAATTTTGACACGATCAAATCCTTCGGAATCGCACCACATTACAGTCGGTTGATGCGCTGGTGGCAGGACAAATTCAAGGATGTCAGTCTGGAATATAATATGTTCTCGATTAAAACCAATATCCTGTTATCGGTAATGGGAACGGGTGTGGAATTTATTGCGTTTGGTTATTGCCTGTTTCTGTTGTGGACACATGCAATCACATACGGAACCATGACATTATTCCTGCAGCAGAGGAGTAATCTGTCGGGGGCATTTAACAATGTGGTATCGATCATTCCGTCATTTTTGAACAGTTCCGTATCGGCACACAGGATCCGCGAGCTGGTAGAGCTGCCGAAAGAGGTGCACATCAGTGAAAGTGAGGAGCTGGATCCATTCGCAGAAGATGGATTTGAGGTACTGATGAAAGATGTGAATTTCTCATATGTAGAAGGAACAAGGGTAATCACGGATTCGTATTTTAAAGCGTGCCCGGGCGAGATCGTGGCTCTCGTGGGACCTTCGGGAGAAGGAAAGACGACGATGATCCGTCTGATCCTTGGACTGATCCATCCGGAGGACGGAGAGGCTGTGATCGTAGCGTCCAATGGCAGAGAGATTGTCCTGAATGCGGAGACGAGACATTTCTTTGCTTACGTACCACAGGGAAATACGATTCTTTCCGGTACGATCGCAGAAAATATGCGAATGGTCAAAGAGGATGCCACGGATGAAGAAATCATTGAGGCCCTGAAGATCGCCTGTGCGTGGGAGTTTGTAGAGAAACTGCCGGATACGATCAACACGGCTCTTGGCGAGCGTGGGCGCGGACTTTCGGAAGGCCAGGCACAGCGTATCTCTATCGCACGTGCAGTGCTCCGCAACGCACCGATCCTTCTGCTAGACGAGGCAACATCGGCGCTGGATGTAACGACAGAACGTAAGGTACTGCGCAATATTATCGAGCAGAAACCGAACAAGACTTGTATCGTGACAACGCACCGACCAAGCGTGCTCAATATGTGTCAACGTGTATATCGAGTTATGGAAACAAAGGTTACCGAGCTGGATGAGAAAGAATCAAGTCGTATGGCAATGGAT
>CAVAVU010000098.1:0-24934 GCA_963592205.1 bacterium | reverse complement strand
TGTGTGTATTCAGTGACAGGCAAAAACCGGGTTAATGATACCGGGGAAGAGACATTTGGATTGTTGTGTTATGCAGATATAGAAGAATTCTCCGGAACATTGGACAGTGAGATGGAAAAGGTTGTGTTATTGGAAGAACTTCCAGATAACTGGACTTATCCGCAGATACAGCCAAAACTGATTGCGAAGGTCGTAGAGTGCAAATTGTAAGAATATGCGTAGTATTTGTGACGAACATGACTGGTTATAAATATGGTTAATTATGAGAGGGTCTGTCATTTGACAGACTCTTTTGTACGCCTATAATCAACCAAACTCAGTCAAACTCGTGCAAAATATACAAAAACAATAATGAATATTTGTGAATTAGTTTGATTGACTTTGATTGACTTCGGTGATATATTGATATCAGAAAGAGAACAGGAGGGAAAACGATGATTTACACAGTTACATTTAATCCGTCTCTGGACTACATCGTATCGGTAGAGAATTTCCGGCTGGGTCTTACCAACCGTACCAGTTCGGAACTGATGCTTCCGGGAGGCAAGGGTGTCAATGTATCGACGGTTCTTATGAATCTGGGTATTGAAAATACAGCACTGGGATTTGCCGCAGGTTTTGTCGGAGATGAGATTGTCAGGCGGCTGGAAGAGATGGGTGTGCAGAATGGATTCATTCGGATTGAAGAGGGGGTGTCCCGGATTAATCTGAAGTTAAAGTCTATTGATGGAACAGAGATTAACGGACAGGGACCTGTAATCAGTCCGGCACATGTTGAACAGCTGATGAAGCAGCTGGACAGACTGGGAGAAGGCGATGTGTTATTTCTCTCCGGCAGTATACCGACATCCATGCCGGATGATGCATATCAGAAGATCATGGAGCGGCTGGATGGCAGAGGAGTTCAGATCATCGTGGACGCGACCAAAGATCTGTTGCTGAATGTACTGGAATATCATCCATTTTTAATCAAGCCGAACAACCATGAGCTGGGAGAGATCTTTGATGTAGAGCTTAAGACCAGGGAAGACGTCATTCCTTATGCGAAAAAGCTGCAGGAAAAAGGCGCAGTCAATGTGCTGGTTTCTATGGCGGGCGAAGGTGCAGTGCTCATTGATGCAAATGGAGACGTGCATATGGCACCGGCACCAAAAGGAACACTGGTCAATGGTGTTGGCGCAGGAGATTCTATGGTGGCAGGATTTATGGCAGGATGGCTGGAAAAGCAGGATTATGAACATGCATTTTGCATGGGGGTATCCGCAGGAAGCGCCAGTGCATTTTCGGAACATCTGGCAACAAAGGCTGAGATAGAAGCTGTGTATCAGCAGGTAACAGGTAATAAGTAGTCTATAAAAGGTATAAGAGGAGTCAGGAGGAAGGAAGAATGAGAATCACAGATTTGCTGGATAAGAGAAGTATTTCTCTGGATGGAGCCCCGAAGAATAAGCAGGAAGCCCTGGATATGGCAATCGAGCTGATGAAGGGAAGCGACAAGATTAATGATCAGGAAGCTTACCGTAAGCAGGTATATAAGAGAGAAGAGGAAGGAACGACCGGAATAGGTATGGGAATTGCGATTCCTCATGGTAAATGTAATGCAGTCGATAGACCGGGACTTGCAGCCATGGTGATCAAGGATGGCGTGGATTTCGATTCGCTGGATGGCGAGCCGGTACATCTGCTGTTTCTGATCGCAGCACCGGACACAGAAGATAACATTCATCTGGAAGTGCTCAGTAAGTTATCTATGATGCTGATGGATGATAATTTTACGCAGTCTCTGAAAAATGCTTCATCCGTAGATGAATTTATGGAGATCATCAATAAAGCAGATGAAGAAAGACCGGATTTGAGTGAACAGTTTGGCGGCAGTGAGGAAACACCTGCTGAAGAAAAACAGGTGAAGATCCTTGCAGTTACCGGATGTCCGACAGGTATCGCGCATACTTATATGGCAGCAGAAGGCATTGAAAAAGCGGCGAAAGCAAGAGACTGCTTTGTAAAGGTAGAGACCAGAGGTTCCGGTGGAGCGAAGAATGTACTGACTGCGCAGGAGATCGCAGATGCAGACGGTATTATCGTAGCAGCCGACACACAGGTTCCGATGGACCGCTTTAATGGCAGAAAAGTCATCGTATGTCAGGTATCTGACGGCATCAGCAAAGCGGATGAACTGGTAGACCGTGTGATCCGCGGAGATGTACCGGTATACCACAGTGAACATGCCGCAGAACAGCAGGCTTCTTCTGGCAAAGCATCCGGAGGAATCGGTCATCAGATTTATACACAGCTGATGAATGGCGTGTCTCATATGCTTCCGTTCGTAGTAGGCGGCGGTATTCTGATCGCACTGGCATTCCTGATTGACGGACTCTGCGTAGATATGAATGCACTGGCTCCGGCAGATCGTGCAAACTTCGGTACCATTACACCGGTTGCTGCAATGCTTAAGAACATTGGCGGCATTGCGTTTGGATTCATGCTTCCGGTATTGGCCGGATTTATCGCAATGGCAATCGGCGACAGACCGGCGCTTGCGGTTGGCTTCGTAGGAGGTATGATGGCGGCAAATGGTAATTCGGGATTCCTTGGAGCACTGGTTGCGGGATTCGCAGCAGGTTATATTATCAAAGGATTGATCCGCATCTGCGAGAAGCTTCCGGAAGCACTGGAGAAGATCGCACCGGTACTCCTGTATCCGTTATTCGGTATCCTGATCATCGGACTTCTGATGAACTTTGTTATCGAGCCTGTTATGGGAGCGATTAACGGAGCTATGAACAGCGGACTTATGAGCATGAGTGGTTCCAGCAAGATTATTCTTGGTATGATCCTCGGCGGTATGATGGCAATCGATATGGGTGGCCCGTTCAACAAAGCGGCATACGTATTTGGTACAGCAGCAATTGCAGCAGGTAACTATGACATTATGGCAGCAGTTATGATCGGTGGTATGGTTCCTCCTTGTGCTATCGCACTTGCAACACTGCTGTTCAAAGATAAATTTACCAAAGAAGAGCGCAATGCAGGTCCGACCAACTTCATTATGGGTCTGGCATTCATTACAGAGGGTGCGATCCCATTTGCGGCAGCAGATCCGATCCATGTACTTCCTGCATGTATCATCGGTTCGGCAGCAGCGGGTGCATTGTCCATGGCATTCCAGTGTACATTGATGGCACCACACGGTGGAATCTTCGTATTCCCGGTAGTTGGTAATCCGCTGATGTATCTGCTGGCTCTGGTTGTTGGAACAGTTGTAAGTGCAATTCTTCTCGGTGTCCTGAAGAAAAAGGTTGCATAACAGTGGTGTGACGTACTCTTGACTGGCAAATGTGAATGCGGTATGCTAATTACAGGACATGTAAGGAGAATGCATATGCTTACAGAACAGAGATATGAACTGATATTACGGTTATTAGAAGATAAAAAAAGTATAACAGTAGCTGAGGTTCGGGATTTACTCCGGACCTCAGAGTCTACCGTGCGAAGAGATATTACGGCACTGGATAAGGCAGGTAAGCTGACTAAAGTGTTTGGAGGGGCAGTGGCGAAGAATTACCAGACATTTACCCCGGCAGAGCCTACGGTAGCTCAGAAGCAGGATGTGAACCTGGATGAGAAGAGACGGGTTGCCAAATACGCAGCGTCTTTGATCGAAGCGGGTGATTTTGTATATCTGGATGCGGGTACTACCACAGCTATGATGTTAGACTATCTGCTGGACGACAGCGTGACCTATGTGACAGACGGCGTGGCACATGCCCAGCGTCTGGTAAAGAAAGGCATGAAAGTCATTCTGCTTGGCGGAGAACTGAAGGCAAGTACCGAGGCGGTAATCGGAACGCAGGCAGTTCAGATGCTGATGAATTATCATTTTACGAAAGGCTTTTTCGGAACAAACGGTATTACCAAGAAGACGGGATTTACGACACCGGATATTAATGAGGCAGCGGTTAAGAGTATGGCGATGGAGCAGTGTAAGGAATGTTACATCGTGACAGATGCATCCAAGTTTGATCTGATCAGCCCGGTCAGCTTCTCGACATTCTACGGGGGAACGATACTGACAGACCGGATTGTAAGCGGTTATGAAGGTATGCAGCATATTGTAAAAGTTCCTTAAAAAAGTTGTTGACAAATCGGAAATGCCGTAGTAGAATAATTATTGTTCTGATGCGGAACAATTCAATATGCGACAGTGGCTCAGTTGGTAGAGTACAACCTTGCCAAGGTTGGGGTCGCGGGTTCGAACCCCGTCTGTCGCTCTTGATAAAGAGGCTTTCGATTCGTGTCGGAAGTCTTTTTCTTTATCTGTAGAAAGGAGATGTGTATGGAACTTCAGATTTATCATTCGGTAAATGAAGGCTTATACCTGTGGAATGGAACGAGTGGTCTGTTGATCGACGGACTGCATCGGGGAAAAGATACGGGATTTTCCAACACACCGGAACGGTATATCCGCATGATGCGGCAGGAAAAAAGTTTTTTTGCAAAGCCCAATGACCTGCTTTTTACGCATACACATGAGGATCATTATGATCGGGCACTGGTTGATGAGTTCATGCAGAAGTATCCGAAGCGAATTGTCTATGCTCCGGGACTTGACAGAAATAATATCCAACCAGTAGTATTAGAGCAAGGTATTGCCCGAATGCAGATGGAAGATTACGAGGTCTATGCATTTACTACAGTGCACGATGGAAAGATTTATGAAGACGAACCACATTGTTCGTATCTGGTTCATTGGCATGAGTGCTGGATCTGGATCAGTGGGGATGCAGTTCTCGCGCCGGAACTGGTGGACAGGATTCGGATATATGCGGGGAAGAACAGAATCGGGAAAGCATTCGTGATGGTTTATCAGATCAGCAGCGAGAGCGGCAAAGCATTTCTGAAAAAGCTTGCACCGGAGCAGATCCGTTTGTATCATCTTCCTTATCCGGAGGATGACAGGTACCATTTTCGTAATCTTGCGGAGCAGAAATGCAGGCAGTGCGAAGCAGAAGGGCTTCCTGTGGAGATGATCGCATCGGACAGCTTTATAGATAGTTAATACAGAGGATAAGATAAAAGGAGACAGAATATGAAGACAGTGAAAATTGGATTACTTGGACTTGGAACTGTAGGCGGAGGTGTCTACAAGCTGATTGAGAGACAGAAGAGCGAGATGGTCAGCAAGACAGGAGCAGATGTGGAAATTGCTAAGATTCTGGTTCACAACCGTAATAAGAAGCGTGAAGGCATCAATGAGAGTCTGCTGACAGATCAGTGGAAGGATATTGTGGAAGATAAAGAGATTGATATCGTGGTTGAAGTGATGGGAGGCATGGAACCTGCAAAGACGATCATCACGGAAGCACTGAAGTCTGGTAAGAATGTAGTGACAGCTAACAAGGATCTGCTGGCAGTATGTGGCGAGGATCTGCTGGAACTTGCAGCAGCGCATCATGTGGATCTGATGTTTGAGGCAGCGGTGGCAGGTGGTATTCCGATCATGCGTCCGCTTCGTCAGTGTCTGGCAGGCAACGAGATTACCGAGGTTATGGGTATTGTTAATGGTACGACCAACTATATCCTGACGAAAATGTTTGAGCAGGGCATGAGCTTTGAGGAAGCACTTGCAAAGGCAACTGAACTTGGCTATGCAGAAGCTGATCCGACAGCAGATATTGAAGGTCTGGATGCCGGACGTAAAGTTGCGATCATGGCAACATCCGCATTTCACAGCAAGGTCGTATTCGATGATGTGCATATCGAGGGTATTACAAAGATTACGGCACAGGATATTAAGTATGCAAAAGAATTTGACAGCGTGATCAAGCTGATCGGCATTGCACGTAATACAGAGACAGGTATCGAGGCATGTGTATATCCGATGCTGCTTTCTTCAGAGCATCCGTTAGCATCCGTGCGCAATTCATTTAATGCGGTATTTGTACACGGAGATGCCGTGGACGATGTGATGTTCTACGGTCGCGGCGCAGGTGAATTTCCGACTGCGAGTGCAGTGATGGGAGATATCATTGATGTGATCCGTGATATGGTAAGTGGATGTACAGGACGCATCAGCAATACCTGTTACAGAGAACTTCCGGTGAAACAGTGCGGAGATATCCGCAGTAAATTCTTCCTGCGCATGCAGGTGGAGAACCGTCCGGGTGTACTGGCTTCGATCGCAAGCATATTTGGTGAGCATAAGGTCAGCATCAATAAAGTGGTGCAGAAGATTATCACAGATGGCATGGCAGAACTCGTAATCGTAACCGATGCTGTCAAAGAATATCATATGCAGGATGCGCAGGAAGAACTCCTCCGTATGCCGATTGTAAAGGAGATCAGCAGTGTCATCAGAGAATATTAAACAGGGGAATCCTCTTGCGGAGGAACGAATCGGGCGTCTGATTGCCCGGTTTGCTGTACCGGCAATTATCAGTATGCTGGTCAGTTCGCTATATAATATTGTAGATCAGATATTTATCGGGCAGGGTGTGGGAATGCTGGGCAATGCAGCAACCAATATCGCATTTCCGGTATCCATTATCTGTACAGCTACGGCACTTCTGTTAGGAATCGGAAGCGCATCGAATTATAATCTGGAAGCCGGAGCGGGCAGAAATGAACGCGCAGCAGAGATTGCGGGCAATGGACTTGCTATGCTGGTGATCTGCGGTGTGGCAATCGGAGCGGTAGTATTGATCTTTCTGAATCCATTGCTGCATCTGTTTGGTGTGACGAAAGAGATTCTGCCGTATGCGCAGGATTATACGGGAATTACAGCAATCGGCATTCCGTTTCTGATTCTGACTACCGGAGGCAATCATCTGATCCGGGCAGACAGAAGTCCGACGTATTCCATGACCTGTATGCTGACGGGAGCAATCCTGAATACAATCCTGGATCCGTTATTTATCTTTGCGTGCCACTGGGGCATCAAAGGTGCAGCAGCGGCAACTGTGATCGGACAGGTGGTATCCGGATTGATGGTAATCTATTATTTTGGCAGAAAACGGAAGATGGATCTGAAACGGAGTATGTTTGTGCCAAAGGCGGGATATCTGAAGATGATCGTATCACTTGGTATGGCAGCCTGTATTAATCAGATTGCTATGGCGATTGTGCAGATTACCATGAACAATACGCTTCGGTATTACGGAGCACAGTCCATGTATGGATCTGAGATCCCGCTTGCATGCGTGGGTGTTATCTCCAAGGTGAATATGGTCTTTATGGCAATCGCAATCGGTATTTCCCAGGGCTGCCAGCCAATCTGGGGATTTAATTACGGAGCACAGAATTATTGCAGAGTAAAAGAAGCTTACCGGAAAGCATTTGCGATCTGTATTGTGCTTGGCGTGGTGTTCTTTGGATGCTTTCAGTTATTCCCGAGACAGATTGTCAGTATCTTCGGTTCGGGAAGTGAGGTGTATTTCCGTTTTGCGGAACGGTATTTCCGGATTTTTATGTTTGTTACGTTCTTAAATGGTATCCAGCCGATGGCATCCGGATTCTTTACTTCGATTGGAAAATCAAAGCTTGGTATCGTAGTGTCACTTACCAGACAGATCATATTCCTGTTGCCGTTGATTCTGATTTTTCCGGTATTCATGGGAATTGACGGAGTGATGTATGCGGGACCGATTGCAGATGGCGCGGCAGCTCTTGTGGCAATTATATTTGCAGAACGGGAAATGAAGGCTTTACAGGACAGTAACGTTGTGCTAGAATGATAGCCGAAACAAAATAAAATAAGAAACGCAGAGTAGGAATATGCGCGTCAAGTGCCAGCCGGACGGGGAGTTGTCGGTAGGACGAAAAGTGACAGAGTCACTTGCGGTGCACATTCCGCATCCCGCTGCTACACATAACGGTAAATACCTGCTATGAGTAGTTTTACGGGCTACTGCAAAGGAGGTATTTTTTTATGAGCAATTTGACCAAATCATTTCGAGACTCCTTTCATGAGCTGAAAGACGTAAAGGCGTTGGCAACCACAGCGATGTTTCTTGCAATCGCTGTCGTGTTAGGATTCTACACCCTTCAGGTGACTGATTACATCAAGATCGGTTTCGCATTTATCGCAGATGAGATGACCGGTATGATGTTCGGTCCTGTAGTCGGAGGACTGATGGGAGCGGCAGCAGATATTGTAAAATATCTGGTACGTCCGACCGGAGCGTTTTTCCCAGGGTTCACGATCAGCGGAGCATTGAGTGGTGTGATCTATGGTATTGTGCTGTATAAGAAGCCGCTCAGCATCAAGCGGATCGCTCTTGCCAACGGATTAGTAATGATCCTTGTAAATGCATGCCTGAATACATACTGGCTGACACTGTTGTATGGACAGGCATTCATGGCAATCCTTCCGGCACGTATCATCAAGCAGATTGTATTATTCCCGATTTATGTGGCGCTGTTTTATGCTGTCAGCAAGATGATGGGTAAGGCACATCTCTTTACGCCGGTTAAAGGAGAACGTGCATAAAACATTGGTAAATGCATAAAAGTGAACGCCTGAAGAATTCTGAAAGATGTTCTTGATTTTCGGGAAAAAATATAGCATACTATCTATAGGGTGTATAATTTTAATTAAGAAAGGGTGATAGTATGCAGGAGAGATTACCTGTAGGCTTCCTTTTCAAGCAGATCAATACTGTATATGAGAAGGATATTAATAACCAGCTGAAAGGCATCGGAATTACATCTTCTCAGTGTGAGGTACTGGATTATCTGTTCCATTGTGATAAGGAAGAAGTGAATCAAAGAGACATTGAGAAAGCGTTGAATCTGAAGAATCCTACCGTGACCGGACTCTTACAGAGACTGGATGAGAAGGGTTATGTACTGATCGTGCCGAATGCGAAGGATAAGAGAAAGAAGAACGTGTATCTCACAGAAAAGGCATATGATATTCAGCGGAGAATGGAAGCTGACCGGAGACGGATCGATAAGAATCTGACACTGGGAATGACCAGAAGAGAAGTGCAGGCACTTCAGAAGATGCTGAATCGCGTATTATATAATGTAAGTGATGTGTAATGACAAGAGGTTTTGTCCAACAGGGCAGAGCCTCTTGTTTTTATTACGTTAAAGTGTAGAAATGAGAAAATACTATCATTAACTGTATTGCAATACGTACAATCCTATGATAAACTCTTAAATGTAAATGAGAATCGATTTCAAAATTAAAGAATAGAGGTTGATATATGAGCGTTGTAATTATTGGTGGAAATGAATGTATGGAAAGACAGTATAAGCAGATCTGCGAAAAGCACAAATGTAAGGCAAAAGTATTTACCAGAATGAAAGGTAATCTGAAGACGCAGATTGGACAGCCGGATCTTGTGATCCTGTTCACGGCAACCGCAGCACACAAAATGGTAAAATGTGCGATTAAAGAAGCACAGCGTTCCGGATCAAGAATTGAGAGAATCCACAGCAGCAGCGCAAGCGCGCTGGAAGGCGTTCTCGCAGAATGTGTAGCAGCTAATTAATTACTCCTTTGTGATAAATCATTATGAAAAGAACATATCCGCTTTTGGATATGTTCTTTTTATGTTACAATGAATACTAAGATGCCGGTGCATAGCACGGGCGTCATGGTCGGAGTTTTGCTTATGGCTACTAATGTGGAATTTAAGGAGGATATAGATATATGAGTTACGCAGATAAAGTATTTATAGATATGTGCCGTGACATTATTGACAACGGTACCAGCACAGAAGGAGAGAAGGTGCGCCCGGTATGGGAGGACGGCTCCAGTGCTTATACAGTTAAGAAGTTCGGTGTGGTGAACCGCTATGATCTGTCTAAGGAGTTCCCGGCGTTGACACTTCGTAGAACCGCAATCAAGAGCTGTACTGACGAGATGCTCTGGATCTGGCAGCAGAAGTCGAATAATATCCATGATCTGCATTCTCATGTCTGGGACAGTTGGGCGGATGAAAATGGATCCATCGGCAAGGCATATGGATATCAGCTTGGCGTGAAGCATCAGTATAAGGAAGGCATGATGGACCAGGTGGACCGTGTGATCTATGACCTGAAGAATAATCCGTACAGCCGCCGTATTATGACCAATATGTATGTACATCAGGATCTGCATGAAATGGCACTTTATCCATGTGCGTATAGTATGACTTTTAATGTGACCAAGGATAAGGACAGCGATAAACTGACACTGAATGCAGTACTGAACCAGCGATCCAGTGATGTGCTGACGGCAAATAACTGGAATGTATGCCAGTATGCGGTACTGGTGCATATGCTGGCACAGGTGTGCGATATGAAGGCAGGCGAACTGGTGCACATGATCGCTGACGCACATATTTATGACAGACACATTCCGATGGTTGAAGAACTAATCAGCAGAGAACCGCTTCCGGCACCGAAGTTCTGGCTGAATCCGGAGATTAAGGATTTTTATCAGTTTACAAGGGATGATGTGGCGCTGATTGATTATGAGACACATGAGCAGATTAAGAATATTCCGGTAGCAGTATAAGCAGGATAAGAAAGGAAGATGAGACATGAATTTGATCGTAGCAGTTGATAAGAACTGGGCAATTGGAAATGGTAATAAGCTGTTGGTAAGCATCCCGCAGGATATGAAGTTTTTCCGTGAGACTACGAGCGACAAGGTGGTCGTAATGGGAAGAAAGACGTTGGAAAGCTTTCCGGGTGGACAGCCTCTTAAGAAACGTACCAACATTGTGCTGACAGGTAATAAGTCTTATGCAGTAAAGGATGCCACAGTGGTACATGATATTGATACACTGTTGGAGGAATTAAAGCAGTATCCGACAGAAGATGTCTATGTGATCGGCGGCGAGAGCGTATACCGCGCGTTGCTTCCGTATTGCGATAAGGCATATGTGACAAGAATCGACCATGCATACCTTGCAGATACACATTTTCCAAATCTGGACGAGGATCCGGAATGGAAGATGACGAAGGTTAGTGACGAACAGACCTATTTTGATCTGGAGTATGTATTTACAATTTACGAACGGGTATAGAAATATGAGGATTTTGACAATTACGGCACAGAAGCCGCACAGCACGGGCAGCGGATATTACCTTACGGAAATGGTAAAGGGATTTGCGGATCTTGGACATGAACAGGCGGTACTGGCGGGTGTATACAAGGAAGATACCGTGGATTTTCCAGATGGAACAGCATTTTATCCGGTGCACTTTAAGACAGAAGAGCTTCCGTTTCCGATTGCCGGTATGTCGGATGAGATGCCTTACGAGAGCACCGTGTACGGCCAGATGACGGAAGAAATGGTAGAGAAGTTCAAGTCTTCATTTGCATCTGCGATCCGGAAAGCAGCAGAAGAATTTGAGCCGGATCTGGTAATCTGCCATCATCTGTATCTGGTCACATCCATTGCAAGGGAAGTGCTGTCAGGATGCCGGGTATGCGGATTCTGCCATAATACGGATCTTCGCCAGATGAAGAAGATTTCGCTGGAACGGGAATATATCCGCACACAGATTCCGAAGCTGGATGCGGTCTATGCGTTGCATGAAGAGCAGAAGCAGGAGATCATGAAGATCTATCCGGTAGAAGAAGATAAGATTACGGTCGTGGGAAGCGGATATAATGCGTCCGAATTTCACAGAATCAGTCAGTCGGATACTACGGAAGAACAGGATGAAAAGAGGTCGTACCGCGTTATCTATGTTGGGAAGATTGCAGAAAAGAAGGGCGTGGAAAGCCTGGTGCGGAGCCTTCGGTATCTGCATATGGATGCGGATGAACTGGAAGTGAATCTGGTAGGAGGAGCTGGCAATCGTGAAGAATATCAGCGGATCGAGAAGCTTGCAGAAGAATCGAGATATCCGGTCAGGCTGCTTGGAAGACTGTCACAGGATGATCTGGTAATGGAATATAACCGGAGTGATCTGTTTGTGCTGGCATCTTACAGTGAAGGGCTGCCGCTTACTATAATAGAAGCAATGGCATGTGGCTGCAAGGTGATCGTGACAGATCTGCCGGGTATCCGACCGTGGGTAAATGCAAATGTGGAACATGCGCTGATCTTTTATCTGACCCCACCGGAGATGGTCAATGCAGACGAGCCGCTTCCGGACAGTCTGGAGGTATTTGAAAAGAGGCTTGCAGAACTGATCGAAGAGAGCAGACAGACACCGTATCCGGGACTGCCGGATCTTAGCAGGATCTCGTGGGAGAATATCTGTCGAAAGGTGCTGTGTTATTAATAAAACGAAGGTTGACAATGCAGAGGACATCGGGATATAATAATTTCAATAACAGTTCAGAGCAAACAAGGTTCTGAAGTATTGGTAAATGCTATGACAGGGAGGAGTACATAAGCAGCCGGAAGCCAAGAGAGAAGATGGTTGGTGTGAATCTTCGAGATGGACTTATGGAAGTAGCCCTTGAGCAGTGGATTGAACGCAGTTAGTTTTATGATTATTATAAGATTGTAAGACAGGTTAGTAGGTTTCAACGCAGTTCCAGCGTTACGGGGAGCGGTATCGGATGCAGAGGGCATTCTGTACTGACAGAGAGCAGAGATCATATCTCTGAATTTAGGTGGTAACACGGATAGTATATTCGCCCTAAGCATTTCGCTTAGGGCGTTTCTTTTTCCTTACGATGCATCAGGGAAATAATGGTTGTGGTTTCCTGATGTAAAAGTTACCGATCATGAGAGGCAGGATACAGAGACAAGGAGGTATACGTATATGAGAAAAATCAGTGGAAACAAGTTGCTTGTAAAGGCACTGAGAGAAGAGGGCGTGGATACATTATTTGGATATCCGGGAGCCTGTACCATTGATATCAGTGATGAATTATATAAGCAGGATTACACGAAGGTGATCCTTCCGAGACAGGAGGTGGCACTGGTTCACGAGGCAGATGCCTATGCAAGATCGACGGGAAAGGTGGGCGTGTGTCTGGTAACCAGCGGACCGGGTGCGACCAATCTGGTAACAGGACTTGCAACAGCGTATTATGACAGTGTGCCGTTGGTATGCTTTACCGGACAGGTATCCAGACCGTTAATTGGTAATGATGCATTCCAGGAAGTAGATATTGTGGGTATTACCAGAAGCATTACCAAGTATGGTGTTATGGTTAAGAACCGTGATGATCTGGGACGTATTATCAAAGAAGCATTTTACATTGCCAGATCCGGAAGACCGGGACCGGTAATCATCGACCTTCCAAAGGATGTTATGGCGGAACTCGGCGATCCGGAATATCCGTCAGAGGTGAATATCCGCGGATATAAGCCGAATACGATGGCACACGTGGGACAGTTAAAACGTGCGATCAAGATGTTGAATAAAGCAAAGCGTCCGTTATTTTTAGTTGGTGGCGGTGTGAAGATTTCACACGCTTCGGAAGAATTTACAGAGCTGGTGAATATTACCAATGTACCGGTTGTCACAACGGTAATGGGAAGAGGTGCGATTCCGACGACTCATCCATTATATATAGGAAACTTAGGTATGCACGGTGCATATGCCTGCAATATGGCGGTCAGTGAATGTGATCTGCTGTTCTCTATCGGAACCAGATTTAATGACCGTATTACAGGTAAGCTGCATTCCTTTGCGCCGAAGGCACAGATCATCCATATTGATATTGATACAGCGGCGATTTCCAAGAATGTACAGGTTGATGTACCGATCGTTGCGGATGCGAGGGATGCGCTGACCAGAATGCTGGAATACGTAGAGCCTTGCGAGACAAAGCAGTGGCTGGAACAGATTGATGCCTGGAAGGAAGAACATCCGCTGGCAGCAAAAGAGAAGCCGATCATGACTCCGAAGGATATTATCGAGACGATTAACCGCGTGTTCGATGAGCTGATCCTGGTAACAGATGTCGGACAGCATCAGATGTTTACTGCACAGTTTGCGGAGATCACAGAGAAGAAGCAGCTGCTGATGTCCGGCGGACTGGGAACTATGGGATACGGACTCCCTGGCGCTATTGGTGCAAAAATCGGTAATCCGGATACTCCGGTCGTATCCATTTCCGGAGATGGCGGTATGCAGATGAATATCCAGGAGCTGGCAACAGCTGTACTGGAAGAATTACCGATTATTTCCTGCATTTTTAATAATAATAATCTGGGTATGGTACGTCAGTGGCAGAAGTTATTCTATGGAAAGAGATATTCCATGACCTGTCTGCATTCGGGAACTGCGTGCCGCGGCAAGTGCGGAGAAGTGGAGTGTCCGCCGTATACGCCTGATTTTATCAAGCTGGCAGAAAGCTATGGCGCAAAAGGCATTCGCGTAACGAAGAAAGAGGACATTGAACCGGCGTTCCGTGAAGCAATGAAGAGTACGAAGACTCCGTATATTATTGAATTTGAGATTGATCCGGAAGATCTGGTATACCCAATGGTAGAGCCGGGCGGTACACTTCGTGACCTGATTATGGATTGCTAATGTATGACGAAAAATTAGTAGTGGAAGGGAGATAAACGGTATGACACACAACACAATGAAGAAAAGATGGATTTCCCTGTTCGTAGAGAATCAGGCAGGTGTACTTTCCAAGATATCGGGGTTGTTTTCGGGTAAATCCTACAACCTGGACAGCCTGACAGTAGGAACGACAGAAGATCCTACTGTGTCACGCATGACCATCGTGACGATTGCAGACGACGAGACTTATGAGCAGATCAAGAAGCAGCTCAATCGTATGATCGAAGTGATCAAAGTGATTGATTTTACCGATAGATTTGTATGGATGAAAGAGATTATGTACGTAAAGGTGCGTAGATGCGATACTGCAGATAAAGCAGAACTGTTTCAGATCGCAGAGACTTTCAAGGGCAGAGTAGTAGACTATGGCAAAGACAGCGTACTGCTGGAATTTGTACAGAGCTTTACGAAGAACGATGCAGTTGTTAACCTGATGAAAGAAGAGTTTAGCAGTATCGAAGTAGTGCGCGGCGGAAGTGTTGGAATCGAATCAATCAGTATGATGGAGAAATAAAACAGAGTGCACTCTTGAATTTTATTTTTGATAGTATTATAATGGCTTTATTAAATGAAATGACTAGTTTCAGAACGGAGGAATGATAATCATGGAAAAGAAGAATATCGACTGGTCTAATATTGGTTTTGGTTATGTGCAGACAGATAAGAGATATGTTGCAAATTATAAAGACGGAGCATGGGATAAGGGTGCTCTTACAGATGACCCTAACATTGTGATGAATGAGTGCGCTGGTGTACTTCAGTATGCACAGACATGTTTTGAAGGTTTGAAGGCATATACAACAGAGGATGGACACATTGTTACATTCCGTCCGGATCTGAACGCTGAGCGTCTGATGGATTCAGCAGCTCGTCTGGAGATGCCACAGCTTCCAAAAGAGCAGTTCATCGATGCTGTTGATCAGGTAGTTAAAGCAAATGCAGGATATGTTCCGCCGTACGGATCAGGAGCTACATTATATATCCGTCCATATATGTTTGGTATTAACCCTGTTATCGGTGTAAAACCGGCAGATGAGTATCAGTTCCGTATGTTCTGTACTCCGGTAGGTCCGTACTTCAAGGGTGGCGCTAAGCCGATCACAATCAGAGTAAGTGACTTCGACCGTGCAGCACCGCATGGTACAGGACATGTTAAGGCCGGACTTAACTATGCAATGAGCCTTCATGCAATCGTAGATGCACATCAGCAGGGATATGATGAGAACGTATACCTGGATGCTGCTACAAGAACTAAGATTGAGGAGACAGGCGGAGCTAATATCATCTTCGTGACAAAAGATAATAAAGTCGTTACACCGAAGTCTGATTCTATTCTTCCTTCTATTACAAGACGTTCTCTGATGTATGTTGCAGAGCACTATCTTGGACTGGAAGTAGAGCAGAGAGAAGTATACCTGGATGAAGTAAAAGACTTCGCAGAATGCGGACTGTGCGGTACAGCAGCAGTTATCTCACCGGTAGGCAAGATCGTAGATCACGGTAAAGAGATCTGCTTCCCAAGCGGAATGGAAGAGATGGGACCTGTTACTAAGAAGCTGTATGAGACACTGACAGGTATCCAGATGGGAAGAATCGAAGCTCCGGAAGGATGGATTCACAGAATTCTGTAATCAAATAAGAAAGTTAATGAAGACCAGAAATGTGCATGAGCATGTTTCTGGTCTTATTTTTTATAAAAATAAACAGCATATAACAGCTGACAACAGTTAAGCGCTGTTATATACTGTTTGCACAAGGAGGTGATAGTGTGAAGATTATTATAAATAATTCCTCCATGCAGCCTATCTATGAGCAGATCGTATCGCAGATCAAAGCGGAGATCATGAAGGGTGCGCTGAAGGAAGATACGGCACTTCCGTCGGTCCGGGCACTTGCGAGGGAGTTAAAGGTCAGTGCACTGACAGTGAAGAAGGCATACGATGAACTGGAAGCAGAAGGATTTGTGGTAACTGTTCATGGAAAAGGAAGCTATGTGTCCTGTGCGGGACAGGAGATTATGCTGGAGGAACGGCGCAAAGAGGTAGAGAGTGATCTGGAACAGGCAATCCGCAAGGGAAGAAGCTGCGGCATGAGCAATCAGGAGATTGCGGAAGTATTTCAGATTATATTGGAGGATCAGGGATAATGATAGAGATTAAGAATTTACAGAAGGATTATCAGGACTTTCGTCTGAATTGTTCACTGCGGGTGGAAGATGGCATGATCACAGGACTTGCAGGGAAGAATGGTGCGGGCAAGAGTACGACATTTAAAGCAATACTGGGACTTGTCCGTGCGGATGGCGGTGAAGTAAAGGTATTTGGAAAAGATATTGCCGAATTAAATGCTGAAGACCGGGAGAAGATGGGCGTAGTTCTGTCCGGTTCCGGACTGAGTGAGTATCTGACAGTTGGGGATCAGATTTCTGTGATGAAGGGGCTGTATACCAGATTTGATGAGGCAGGATTCAGAAAGCGGTGTGAGCATTTCAGACTGCCATTGAATAAAAAGGTAAAAGAATTTTCGACCGGAATGAAGCGGAAACAGCAGATTAATCTGGCACTTTCGCATGATGCGGATCTGCTGATTCTGGATGTCAGCGTCAGAGAGGAACTGCTGGATATGCTGAGAGAATATATGGAAATGGGTAATCGTTCCATTCTGATCAGCTCGCATATTGCAACCGATCTGGAAGGATTTTGCGATGACATTTATCTGATCGATGATGGCAAGATTGTGCTTCACGAGGATACCGATGTACTGCTTGGTAAATACGGAGTGTTGAAAGTGACCGAAGAACAGTATCAGAATATAGACAGAACATATATCATTGCGGTAAAAAAGGAAGACTACGGTTACCGCTGCCTGACGAATGAAAAGCAGTTTTATCTGGAGAATTATCCGGATATCGTGATTGAAAAAAGCGGAATTGATGAATTGATTCTGATGGAAAAAGGAGGCAGACAGGTATGAAAGCATTGATGATCAAGGATTTGAAATTACTGAAAGGACAGAAGCCGCTTCTGGGTATGATGGGCGTTCTGATGGTAATCTTTGTAATTACGGGCAGGCATCCGGGCTTCCTGATTTCTTATATGACAATTATGGGGGCGATATTTGCGGTATCAACGATTAGTTATGATGAGTACAATAATGGACTGACTTATCTGTTTACACTTCCGGTCAGTCGTAGAAAGTATGTGCGGGAGAAATACCTGTTTTCCATTATGATGTCAGCGGCAGTGGCGGTTGGATGCCTTATCATCACATATGCTGCAAGCCTGATCCGTGCAGATCGCTTGGAAATGGAAGAACTTGTGATTAGCGGCGCAGCGGCTCTTGGAGTGGGGATATTTATGGCCAGTGTTGTGCTTCCGATTGAATTAAAACTTGGAGCTGAAAAGAGCCGAGCTGCAATGGCAGTGGTCGGCGGTGTGATCTTTGCGGTTGTTTATGGCGGTATCTGGGTTATGAAACGATTTGGAAAAAGCGCAGAAAAACTGCTTGTGAGATTAAGCAGTATGCCAATTGCGATGACAGCGGGTATTATCGCAGTATGTTGTCTGGTGCTGCTTGTGGTTTCGATGAAAATATCGGTATATGTGTTAGAAAAACGGGAATTTTAGATATGCTATATATGACAAAAGGAAGCTGTTATGATGCAGCTTCCTCTTTCTTTGCGATTCGGTGGCTTTCGATGATCAGACGCACAGTCCGATACAGGAAAGTCTTATACTTTTCAATTGGCAATGGCTCCTGGTACAGGATTGAGTTGTATCCGGCGGAACCGGCAAGTTCTACAATGGTAAATAGCATGACATCAACATCGGCATAAGCGTATTCATCATTGTCTACCAGCACCAGGAAATCATCGTATATCTCGCTGTTGTCGGATTCTCCGGTAAGGAGAGTGTTACGCAGCGCACCCATCACCAGGTTCTTGGATATGAAATTCATCAATGGCAGATCTTTTACTAATGCATGGATAATGTGATCAATGATAAAGATCAGCTGATTCTCCAGACCCTCTACCTGTGAGTCTCTCATAGCTCTGCCGGCTTTCTGGAACAGATCACTCGTCTTATGTGCTACCAGCTTGTTCTTGATATCGTATTTGTCCTTAAAATACAGATAAAATGTACCCTTTGCCACACCTGCCTGACGGACAATGTCAGAAATAGCAGTCGCATTCGTACCCTTTGTGGTAAAGAGCTCGTAAGCTGTGTTTAAAAGGGCTTCTCTTTTTTGCTTTTTGTTCTCATCCACTTTTCCCATAACAAATTACCTCTTATCGATAATTATAACCAATCAAATTCGGATTGCAAGGGGTTTGAGATAAAAAATGACCAAAAGTCATAATTTTTTCACAAAAGTATTGACTGATGGTCATTTTTGAGATATAGTGCTACTTGAATAAATGACTGATGGTCATAAAACGAAAGGAAGTCAGAGAAATGGTTAAAGTAGGCAAGAAAATTGTTAAGTACAGAGTTGTCATTTTGATTCTGTCTGTTCTTCTGCTTATCCCATCTGCTATGGGATATTTCGGAACCAGAATTAATTATGATGTACTTACCTATCTGCCGGAGGACATCGAGACGATGCAGGGGCAGGATATTATGGTAAAAGACTTTGGAACTGGTGCATTTTCCATGTTGATCGTGGATGGTATGGAAGATAAGGATGTTGCAAAGCTGAAAGAAAAGGTCGAAAATGTCGATCATGTAACGAAAGTATTGTGGTATGATTCCGTATCGGATATATCAATTCCGGAAAGTATGCTGCCGGATAAGTTCTATAAGGCATTTAATTCCGAGACAGGCACGATGATGGCGGTATTTTTTGATGAAGCTACATCAGCGGACAGTACAATGAATGCGATCACACAGATCCGTAAGCTTGCAGGTAAGCAGTGCTTCATCAGTGGTATGTCAGCTATCGTTACAGATACGAGAGATCTGGCGGAGAAAGAGACACCGCTGTATGTACTGATCGCTGTAGTTCTTTCAATTATTGTACTGAGTATTACGATGGATTCCTTTGTTATCCCGGTATTATTCCTTCTCAGTATAGGAATGGCAATCGTATATAACTTAGGAAGTAACTATTTCTTTGGTGAGATATCATATATTACAAAAGCGCTGGCAGCGGTCCTGCAGCTGGGCGTTACCATGGACTATTCCATCTTTCTGATGCATAGCTATCAGGAGCAGCAGGTGAGATATAACGGTGATAATGAACGTGCAATGGCACATGCTATTTCACAGACATTTTCATCTGTAATCGGTAGTTCTGTTACCACTATTGCAGGATTTTTCGCATTATGCTTTATGAGCTTTACATTAGGAAAAGATATTGGTATTGTAATGGCAAAAGGTGTTGTACTTGGTGTGCTTGCATGTGTAACCATTCTGCCATCCATGATCCTGTGCTGTGATAAGCTGATCGAGAAGACCAGCCACAAGCCGTTGATTCCAAATATCAACCGACTGTCAGATAAAGTAACAAAGCACTATAAAGTATATGTATTGTTATTCCTTGTGCTGTTATTCCCGGCTATTTACGGTAACAACCACACAGGCGTATATTACAATCTGGATGAGACATTACCGAAGAACTTACCGAGTATCATTGCGAATGAGAAGCTGAAAGATGACTATGATATGAACTCTACACATATTCTTCTGGTAGACAATTCCGTAGATTCTACTCAGGTTAATAAGATGCTGAAGGAGATCGATAAGGTTGACGGTGTGAAATGGGCACTTGGTCTTGATAATATCATCGGACCGGGAATTCCATCAGATATGATTCCGGATGAGCTGACCAGCATGCTGAAGAATGATAAATATCAGATGGTTATGATCAACTCCATTTACAAGACAGCATCTGATGAAGTAAATACACAGGTAGATGAGATCAATAAGATCGTGAAGAAATACGATAAGGGAGCACTTCTTGTTGGTGAAGCACCTTTGACGAAGGACCTGATCGATATTACTGATACAGACTTTAAGATGGTAAGTGCAGTATCAATCGGAGTTATTTTCGTAATCATCCTGTTACTGTTCAAGTCCATCAGCCTTCCGATCATTTTGGTAGGTGTTATCGAATTTGCAATCTTTGTAAATATGGGTATTCCGTATTACACAGGTACGCAGCTTCCATTCGTTGCTTCTATTGTAATCGGTACGATCCAGTTGGGAGCAACTGTAGACTACGCGATCCTGATGACGACAAGATACAGAAGAGAGCGGAGCCGCGGTGCAAGTAAACATGATGCGATCACTACAGCACATAAGGTATCAGCACAGTCTATTATCGTAAGTGCGCTGAGCTTCTTCGCAGCGACATTCGGTGTAGGTATGTACTCTAATATTGATATGATCAGTTCACTGTGTGTATTGATGTCACGAGGCGCGATCATCAGTATGATCGTTGTAGTATTCATTTTACCATCTATGTTCATGGTATTTGATAAAGTTATCGTAAAGACCAGTAAGGGATTCCTTCCACAGCCTGGCGATGATAATGATAAGAATCAGGATAATAATGATAACAGTAATGATGCTCTTGACGGAGCACAGGTATAACAGGAGGTTACGGATATGAACAAGAAGAAAAATATGAGAAGAATGGCTGGAGCCATGGCAGTTGTAGTAGCTGCCGGAGCAGCTGGAACTTGTGGATATCAGAGAAGTGCGATCACAGCAAAGGCAGCTGAGGTAGATACCGATAAGTTGGAAGAAGTAGCAGAGAATGCACTGTCTACCAAGAGTGATGATACAGAAGAGACAGGAACAAGCAAAGAAGAATCTGTATATGTAAAGGCTGATCCATCTGGTAAAGTTAAGAATACAACCGTAACTGAATGGCTGAAGAATACTGGAAAAGGAACACTTGCAGATACAACAGATCTGGATGATATCAAGAATATCAAAGGTGACGAAGAATTCAAAGAGTCTGGTGACGATCTGAGCTGGGAAGCAGTTGGCGATGACATCTACTACCAGGGAACTACAGACAAAGAGCTTCCGGTAGGCGTGAATATCAGCTACAAGCTGGATGGCAAAGACATCAGTGCAGAAGATCTGCAGGGCAAAGATGGTAAAGTAGAGATTCATATCAAATACTCTAACACATCCAAGTCTACACAGGATGTAAATGGAACAGAGGAAGAAGTATTTACACCATTTACCATGATCACAGCAATGATGCTTCCGGCAGATCAGTATGAAAATGTACAGATCGACAATGGTAAAGTCATCTCTGATGCAGAGCGTCAGATCGTAGTTGGACTGGGATTCCCGGGACTGAACGATAACCTGAAACTGGAAGACAGTGATCTGGAGCTTCCGGAAGAAGTAACAATCACAGCAGATGTTAAGAATGCAACGGTAGAACCATCTATCACAGTAGCTACTACAGACTTCTTACAGGATCTGGATACAGATAATATCGATGATTTCAGCGACTTGAGTGATTCAATCGATGAACTGAAAGATGCAACCAATCAGCTGGTAGATGGATCGAAGGAAGCAGCAGATGGAGCAAGTCAGCTGGCAGACGGAGCCGGAACACTGAAGAGTGGTACAGCTGCACTGGCGACAGGAGCTAACACATTGGTAGCAAAAGTTCCGACACTGGTAAGCGGTGTGACAGCACTGGATAATGGTGCAGGCGATATTCAGGGAGGGCTGAAGACATTACAGGCATCTGTGGATCATAAGAAAGACACGACAAATCCGAAAGATCAGTCTGGACTGGTAGAAGGTGCAGCAGATCTGAGCACAGGTATTAATGATTATACGAATGGTGTGGCTGGATTAAAAGCTGGAATGGAAGCAACCAGTGAGACACAGCCGAAGTCACTGATGCAAGGTGGAAATGAACTTGCAGCAAGTGCTTCAACACTGGCATCTGGCGTTCAGACATTAAGCGAAACACTGGAGACATTGGTTGATTATGCAGATAAGGCTAATACGAATGCACAGGCAGCAGCAACAGATTCGAAGACGCTTGCAGAAACTGTAGCAGGACTTACTGCAACAGCGAATGTGGCAGATGTTAAGATTACCAAGACAGCAACGTTCGATGAAAGTACATTGAGAACTGCATTGAGTGCTGCAGGAGTTGCAGATGAAAATCTTGACGAAGCGGTGAATGCTGTAAAGAATGCAGGAGCAACTGTTACTGTTACGAAAGATGACTTGAATGGCAAAGTAACAGCATCTGTGAATGGACTTTCCGATGTAACTAAATTAGCCGGAAAGGTTGCAACAGAAGCCGGAACGGCTGCAGGATATGCATCAGGAGCAGATCAGTATGCACAGGGTGTTCAGAAATCTGTAAATGTGGGAGATGGAACAGAAGAGAATCCAGGACTTGTAAATGCTACAAAAGCATTAGCAGCCGGAGCGGCAACAGTTAATGGAGGACTTCAGAGTGTAAATACGAATCTTGGATTATTAACATCTAATAATACAAAACTCCAGACTGGTGCTTATGCATTATCCGTAGGATCACAGCAGGTATCAGCAGGTGTTGCTAAGCTGGCATCAGGTTCTGATGAACTGAAAGCCGGAACAAGCACTCTCGCAGCAGGAGCATCTGTTCTTGCAAGCGGAGCAACGCAGCTTGGCTCAGGAGCAACAGCTTTGGATGAGGGAGCAGGCACATTGAAGACTGGTGCAGATGCACTTGCAGCTGGTAATGAGACATTGGCAGAAGGTATGGCAGAGTACAAGACAGAAGCCATCGATAAGTTGACATCACTTTTTGATGGAGACATTGCGAATGTCACAACAAGACTGAAAGCTATCACAGATGCAGGTAAAGATTACAAGTCATTTGCAGGAATTAAGTCTGATATGAGCGGACGTACCAAGTTTATCATTGAGACAGAAGGAATTGACGACTAATATTATCGAAAATATATAGCGTATGAAGATATCGGGGAATCAGAAATGATTTCCCGATTTTCTTGTGGTAAGGAATATACAATAGTGTTCAGTTTATTACCGAGAAATGGTTATGAAACTTTAAATGAAATAAAATAGAAAAATATACTTTACATACTGATGCAAATGTGATAGTGTTTAGATACATTATGAAAATCGTATGTTTAATTCTGCGCAGGATATGATTTTTATGATAATCATACGAAGAAAGCAGGAGGGGATAGCCAATGAAGAATAAGCTGCAACAGTATTTTCCAATGATACGTACCAGAAAAGAGATTATGTCGGACATTAAGCAAAGTGAGACATTGTCAGAGATGTTTTATCACTGGGGTAAGGAATATAGAGAGGAATTTCTTGATTTTTGCACCGGAGCTAAAGGTGTTAAGATGATGTATGATTTTGTCAGCAAAGAGATTCTTAATCCGGAGTCACATAGAGAAAGGGTGAATGACTTTTTATCACTGCTATTGGGGCAGCGTGTGCGTGTCTTGGAGGTACTGCCAAATGATGGCACAAGACTGGCAGAAGAATCAACGCTTATGATAATGGATATTGTGGTAGAACTCGAGGATGGAAGTATTGTGAATCTGGAGATTCAAAAGATTGGATATATGTTTCCGGGAGAGCGGAGTGCATGCTATTCTGCGGATCTGTTATTGCGTCAGTATAAGCGTGTGCAGAGAAAACTGAAGCAGAAAAATCCAAACGCGAAAAATTGCTATCGGGAGATTAAAGATGTCTACACGATTGTGTTATTTGAACACAGTCCGGGAGAGTTTTATGAGGTTCCGGACGTTTATATACATCGTTTTGAGCAGGGCTCAGATTCTGGAGTCAGATTGAATCTATTGCAGAAGTATTTGTTTGTAAGCCTTGACATTTTTTCAAAAATCAAGCATAATGAAAGCAAGATGATACATTTAGATAATCGATTAGAGGCATGGTTCGCATTTTTCTGTATGGATGATCCGGAAGATATCATGGCGATTATAGAACAGTATCCGGATTTCCGTGAACTATATGAGCAGGTGTACGAGATATGCCGGAATGTGGAGGATATCATGGGATTGTTTTCAAAAGAATTGGCAGAATTGGATCATAATACGGCAGAGTATATGGTTGATGTGATGCAGAAGCAGTTAGATCAGAAGAGGCAGGAACTACAGAGTACAACAGAAGAATTGTTGACTACAAATGCGAAGCTTCAGAGCACCAATGAAGAACTGCAAAGTACCAGTGCGAAGCTACGGAACACCAATGAAGAACTGCAAAGTACCAATGCGAAGCTTCAGGACAAGGAACAGGAATTGCAAAATTTAAAAGCAGCATATGCAGAATTGTTGAAAAAGGTAGAGGATTAGTGATACATAATGGCACGCCGGAGATATATCGGCGTGCCTGCTGTTTCTGATTATACATTTCTTGTTTAATAGAGTGTCAAGCATTTTTGAAAATGTCCCAAAATAATTGAAACATTAGCCCCGGCTTTT
>CAVAVU010000097.1:0-10982 GCA_963592205.1 bacterium | reverse complement strand
CATTGACGAAGGCAGGAGCTGAGTCAGCTAACTATCCATTCTGTACGATCGACCCGAACGTGGGCGTCGTAACAGTACCGGATGAGAGACTGAATGTGCTGGGAGAGATGTATCATACAAAGAAGATCATTCCGGCAGCAATCGAATTTGTAGATATCGCAGGACTGGTAAAAGGAGCATCTAAGGGTGAAGGACTTGGTAACCAGTTTTTGGCTAATATTCGTGAAGTAGATGCTATTGTACATGTAGTACGTTGTTTTGAGGACAGTAATATTGTACATGTAGACGGAAGTATCGATCCGATGCGTGATGTGGAGACGATCAATCTTGAGCTGATCTTCTCTGATATCGAAGTACTGGACAGAAGAATTGCCAAGACTACAAGATCTGCCAGAAATGATAAGGCGGCAGCTAAAGAACTGAAGCTGCTGGAGAAGATCAAGGCATATCTGGAGGAAGGACGTCTGGCTAAGAATTTTGATGATTTTGAGGATGAAGAAGAGGAAGAACTGTTCCAGAGCTTCAATCTGCTGACAGCAAAACCTGTGATCTTTGCAGCCAATGTCACAGAGGACGATCTGCCAAATGACGGAGAAGATAATGAAGGCGTAAAAGCGCTTCGCAAATATGCAGAAGAAGAGAAGTGTGAAGTATTCGTAGTATGTGCGCAGATTGAGCAGGAGATTGCTGAACTGGAAGATGATGAAAAGAAGATGTTCTTAGAGGATCTTGGACTGAAGGAGTCCGGACTTGAGAAGCTGATCCGCGCAAGCTACAGACTGCTGGGACTGATCAGTTACCTGACGGCAGGTGAACCGGAGGTTCGTGCATGGACGATCACGAAAGGAACCAAGGCACCACAGGCAGCAGGTAAGATTCATACAGATTTTGAACGCGGATTTATCCGTGCTGAGGTGGTGGCATATGATGATCTGATCGCATGTGGATCACACAATGCAGCCAAAGAAAAAGGACTGATTCGTCTGGAAGGTAAAGATTACGTTGTACAGGACGGCGATATCATGTTGTTCCGCTTCAATGTATAGTGAATGATCCGGGAAGAAAGAGAGTAGAAATATGCACAAGACAATCGATTTTCCGAATCTCGGCATTCATCTGAAGAATGTCGGAAAGACGATCACGGTGTTCAACTTTGATATTGCATATTATGGTATTATCATCGGACTTGGGATACTGGCAGGACTTCTGATGGCAATGCATGTAGCGAAGAAGACCAAACAGGATCCGGAGACATATATCGATCTGGCGATTTATGCTGTCATTATCGGCATTATAGGAGCGAGAGCGTATTATGTGATATTCTCGTGGGATATGTATAAGCATGATCTGTTGAGTATATTTAATATCCGTCAGGGAGGTCTGGCTATCTATGGAGGCGTGATCGCGGCAGTGATCACTGTGCTTGTATTTGCAAAGCGACGGCATCTGGCAGCTGGACTGCTGTTAGATACGGCCTGTCATGGGCTGGTGCTTGGTCAGGCAATCGGTCGCTGGGGAAATTTCTTTAACAGAGAAGCCTTTGGTAAATATACGAACAGCCTGTTCGCAATGAGACTTCCGTTAGATGCGGTAAGGATCGGCGATGTGACACAGCAGATGCGGGATGAGCTGGAAATGATAGATGGTGTGGGTTGCATTCAGGTACATCCAACTTTTTTATATGAATCCGTATGGTGTCTGCTGGTACTGGCATTCCTGTTCTGGTATCGGCGCAGACAGAAGTTCCAGGGAGAGATATTCTTAGTGTATCTGGCAGGGTATGGATTTGGGAGATTCTGGATCGAAGGTCTCCGGACAGACCAGCTGCTGCTTCCGGTAATTGGACTTCCGGTGTCAAGAGTTCTGGCGTTGGTGTTGTTTGTGGCAGCGACAGCAGTGATCATCATACGACGGAAAAGGATAAAAGAGTAATGACAGGGACAGATCGCGGGATCTGTCCTTTTAATATACAATGTAGTATGTTGTACTGGAAAAGGAACAATATATTAACGAGGAATAACTGGACTTTTAACAACTCAAGGACTATAATAACTACATACGTCAAAATGAAATTTTAAGACAAAATTCTAAGGAGGAACATTGAAATGGCAAGAAAAATGAAGACCATGGATGGTAACCATGCAGCGGCTCATGCTTCCTATGCATACACAGACGTTGCAGCGATTTACCCAATCACACCTTCATCTGTTATGGCAGAAGCTACAGATGAATGGGCAACACAGGGAAGAAAGAACATCTTTGGACAGGAAGTACAGGTTACAGAGATGCAGTCAGAGGCAGGTGCAGCAGGTACAGTTCACGGATCTCTGGCAGCAGGAGCTCTGACAACTACTTATACAGCTTCACAGGGTCTGCTGCTTATGATTCCAAACCTTTACAAAATAGCTGGTGAGCAGCTTCCGGGTGTATTTAACGTATCTGCTCGTGCTATCGCAAGCCATGCATTATCAATCTTTGGAGATCACTCAGATGTTTACGCCTGTCGTCAGACCGGATGTGCAATGCTCTGTGAGTCCAGTGTACAGGAAGTAATGGACCTGACACCGGTTGCACATTGTGCGGCTATCAAAGGACGTATTCCATTTATCAACTTCTTCGATGGATTCCGTACATCACACGAGATTCAGAAGATCGAGACATGGGATTATGAAGATCTGAAAGATATGGTAGATATGGACGCAGTTGATGCTTTCAGAAAGCACGCTCTGAATCCAAATCATCCATGTCAGAGAGGTTCAGCTCAGAACCCGGATATCTTCTTCCAGGCAAGAGAAGCATGTAACCCATACTACGATGCTATGCCGGCTATCGTTCAGGAGTACATGGACAAGGTTAATGAGAAGATCGGAACCAACTACAAGCTGTTCAACTACTACGGAGCAGAAGATGCAGAGCGTGTAATCGTTGCTATGGGTTCTGTCTGTGATACAATCGACGAGACCGTTGATTATCTGGTAGAAGCAGGCAAGAAGGTTGGTGTTGTAAAGGTACGTCTTTACAGACCATTCAGCGCAGAAGCATTGATCAGCGCAATTCCGGACAGCGTTAAGACAATTACAGTATTAGACAGAACAAAAGAGCCGGGAGCACTTGGCGAGCCATTATACCTGGACGTTGTAGCTGCTCTGAAAGGATCTAAGTTCGATGCAGTACCGGTACTGTCAGGACGTTACGGATTAGGTTCTAAAGATACAACACCTGCACAGATCGTTGCAGTATACGAGAACACAACAAAAGCTAAATTCACAATCGGTATTGTGGATGATGTTACAGGACTTTCACTGGAAGTTGGTGCACCACTGGTTACTACACCGGAAGGAACAATCAACTGTAAGTTCTGGGGTCTTGGAGCAGATGGTACTGTAGGTGCTAACAAGAACTCTATCAAGATCATTGGTGATAATACAGATATGTATGCTCAGGCATACTTCGATTATGACTCTAAGAAGTCAGGTGGTGTTACAATGTCTCACCTGCGTTTCGGTAAGAAGCCGATCAAGTCTACTTACCTGATTCACAAGGCTAACTTTGTAGCATGCCACAATCCGTCCTATGTTAACAAGTATAACATGGTGCAGGAACTGGTAGACGGTGGTACATTCCTTCTGAACTGCCCATGGGATATGGAAGGTCTTGAGAAACATCTGCCAGGACAGGTTAAAGCATTTATCGCTAACCACAACATCAAGCTTTACACAATCGACGGTATCAAGATTGGTAAAGAGATCGGACTTGGCGGACGTATCAATACCGTACTTCAGTCAGCATTCTTCAAACTGGCAGCTATCATTCCGGAAGAGGAAGCTATCGACCTAATGAAGAAAGCAGCTAAGGCTACTTACGGAAGAAAAGGTGATAAGATCGTACAGATGAACTACGATGCTATCGATGCTGGTGCTAAGCAGGTAGTTGCTGTAGAAGTACCAGAGAGCTGGAAGTCATGCGAAGACGAAGGACTGTTCGCACCAGAAGTTAAGGGCGGAAGAGAAGACGCTGTTAAATTCGTTAAGAATATCCAGGCTAAGGTAAATGCTCAGGAAGGTAACACATTGCCTGTATCTGCATTTACAGATTACGTAGATGGTTCTACACCGTCAGGTACAGCTGCATACGAGAAACGTGGTATCGCAGTAGATATCCCGGTATGGAAATCAGAGAACTGTATCCAGTGTAACCGTTGTGCATATGTATGTCCGCACGCAGTTATCCGTCCGGTAGCACTGTCTGAAGAAGATATGGCTAAGGCTCCGGAAGGACTGAAGACTATCGATATGATCGGTATGCCGGGTATGAAGTTCACAATGACTGTATCAGCTTATGACTGTACAGGATGTGGATCATGTGCTAACGTTTGTCCTGGTAAGAAGGGCGAGAAGGCACTCGTTATGGCTAACATGGAAGAGAATGCCGGAGAGCAGACATACTTCGATTTCGGAACAGAGATTCCGGTTAAGCCAGAAGTTGTTGCTAAGTTCAAAGAGAACACAGTTAAGGGAAGCCAGTTCAAACAGCCACTGCTTGAGTTCTCAGGCGCTTGTGCCGGATGTGGTGAGACACCTTACGCTAAACTGATCACACAGTTATTCGGTGACAGAATGTACATTGCTAACGCAACTGGATGTTCATCAATCTGGGGTAACTCTTCACCGTCTACACCTTACACAGTAACACCAGAAGGAAAAGGACCGGCTTGGTCTAACTCACTGTTCGAAGATAACGCTGAGTTCGGATATGGTATGCTGTTAGCTCAGAAAGCTCTGAGAGAAGGACTGAAAGCTAAAGTTGAGGCAGTAGTTGCTGCAGAGGAAGCTTCTGAAGAAGTTAAGGCTGCATGTGCTGAATGGCTTGACACATATAGCTGTGGCGCTACTAACGGAACAGCTACAGATAAGCTTGTTGCTGCATTAGAAGGATGCGACTGCGAGACATGTAAGGATATCGTTAAGAATAAAGACTTCCTTGCTAAGAAGTCACAGTGGATCTTCGGTGGTGACGGATGGGCTTACGATATCGGATTCGGTGGTGTTGACCACGTACTTGCAAGTGGCAAGGACATCAACGTTATGGTATTCGATACAGAGGTATATTCTAACACAGGTGGACAGTCTTCTAAGTCTACTAAGACAGGTGCTGTTGCTCAGTTCGCTGCTGGTGGTAAAGAGACTAAGAAGAAAGACCTTGCTGGTATCGCAATGAGCTATGGTTACGTATATGTTGCACAGATCGCTATGGGAGCTGACTTCAATCAGACAGTTAAGGCAATCGCAGAGGCAGAGGCATATCCGGGACCATCACTGATCATCGCATACGCTCCATGTATTAACCATGGTATTAAGAAGGGTATGAGCAAAGCTCAGACAGAGGAACAGCTTGCAGTTGAGTGCGGATACTGGAATAACTTCAGATTCAACCCGGCAGCAGAAGGCGCTAAGTTCACTCTGGACAGCAAAGAGCCTAAGATGGAAGGATACAAAGACTTCCTGAACGGAGAAGTTCGTTACAACTCTCTTGCAAGATTCTACCCAGAGAAAGCAGAAGTTCTGTTTGCTAAGAATGAATCAGAAGCAAAAGACAGATACGAATATCTGAAGAAGCTCGTTACTCTGTACGGAGCAGAATAAGATTATTCGACAGAAAGATAAACTTAGAAGTCCGTCGGGTCATTCCGGCGGACTTCTTTTCAAAGAGGAGACCGGATCATGATGGAAAATAAATCCGATAACAGAAATAAGGAAGTAGAAGTGCTGCAGAAAGCGCAGGAACTGAGCACAGTAATCTGTGACAGCACAAGACTGCCGTATGTAGAATGTGATATCGAGACCTGCGATGACCAGGTATTAATATTTGAGACCAGAGAGCTTGCAGAAAAAGAAGCAAAGAAGCTGGTAGAAGAGGGATATATGGTGCGTTCAGCACATATTCCGCAGAAGCAGAGACTGGGATTCTTTGCCAATCTGTATTCGTTGGGAGTGAATGCAATTCTGATCAATAAGGGAGAAGAATCACAGGCGCGTCTGGATCTGGATAAGGTGATCAATCGCCCGGATATTCCGCGTTTTTCCTATGAGATCAGAAAGGCATTGGATGCAGGGGAAAAACCGAAGTTTCGTGTGGAGAATCCAGAATTCCATCTGACAGCTATTTATTTTACGCAGATTTCCCGTGGCACAAAAGCACAGGAACATGCAGAAGAATTAAAGGAACTTCAGGAAGAAATGATGACTCATTACCGGGAAGGATATTATATTGTGGCGAGAACCAAAGAAGGAACGACACCGCTTCTGAAGACGAAGGATGGCGGTTCGTTGCAGCCGTTATTCAGTGATATGCAGGAATTCCTGAAGTTCCAGCATGTGAATCCAACCATGAAGGTGGAGACGGCGGTTATGACAGAAGCAGAATTTCTCAAGCATCTGGCAAAAGAGGCCACAGGAGTAGTAATCAATCCGCTTGGAATCAGTTTGCTTCTGCAGGTGAATCGTAAAAAAGCGGATTAGAGCCAGAATATGGAAGCGTCTGCTTCATTGTGTCGGATGTATTATATGCTTGATAAAATAGTAGCGGTTGACATTTTGATTCAGACATGATAAAACATATACTGTATGAATAAGGTCTTGGATAGAGGCGCAGGTTTCATGAGTATCATATGACGATAGTGCGGCACACTGTTGTATGAGAAAGGGGAGACTGCCGAAGACAGATTTAAGCCAAAGAGTCTGTCTGGGTCGCGGGAGAATATCTTGCGGACTGTCACGAAAGTGGAGCGCTATCATGATGAATATTAGTAAGATACATTTTATAATATCGTTTATAAAGTATTGATTTAGTAATTAAAGTCATGGATAGTGTGCGTAAGCATTGTCCATGACTTTCTTCATTTTGTTACACCAATGTTATAGCGTATCTATAAGAGTGAAAAGAGGTATTATATGAACAACATGAAAAGAAAGATTGCATGGACGATATCTGCCATCGCATTGATGGTAATGTGCTGTCCGGTGATCGCATTTGCAGCAGACGGAGCAGAAGAATATGTTCCAAATATGTACGCCAGCTTCTGGACATTGATCCCGCCGGTAGTAGCGATCGCGCTGGCATTGATTACAAAAGAGGTATACAGTTCCCTGTTTATCGGTATTGTAATCGGCGGCGTATTTTATTCGAATTTTACATTTGAGACAACGGTTACACATGTAGTACAGGATGGATTCATCGGAGTGCTGGCTGACAGCTACAACATGGGTATTCTAATCTTCCTGGTAATTCTGGGAACCATCGTGTGCCTGATGAACCGTGCCGGAGGTTCGGCAGCATTTGGACGCTGGGCAGAGGTACACATTAAGACACGTGTAGGTGCACAGATTGCAACTATTATTCTGGGTATCGTGATTTTTATTGATGACTATTTTAACTGTCTGACAGTCGGAAGCGTTATGCGTCCGGTAACAGACCGTCACAATGTATCCAGAGCAAAGCTGGCATATCTGATCGATGCGACAGCAGCGCCGGTATGTATCATTGCACCAATCTCATCTTGGGCAGCAGCTGTTACAGGATTTGTAGAGGGTGAAGATGGATTATCTATCTTTGTAAGAGCGATTCCGTATAACTTCTATGCATTACTTACCATCGTTATGATGTTTGGTCTGGTACTTCTGAAAGTGGAGTATGGACCGATGAAAGTACATGAGGATAATGCCGTTAAAAATGGAGATATTTATACAACTCCGGACAGACCGTATGAGAATGCTTCCAAAGAGATCGTGAATCAGAAAGGAAGAGTTATCGATCTGATCTTCCCAATCGCAGTATTGATCATCTGCTGTATTATCGGAATGATCTGGTCTGGTGGGTTCTTTGAGGGTGATGATTTTATCACTGCATTTTCTAACAGTGATGCATCTGTAGGACTTGCAGTAGGAAGCTTCTTTGCACTGATCATTTCTATTGTGTTCTATTTGGTAAGACGTGTCCTGAACTTTGCAGACTGCATGTCATGTCTGCCGGAAGGATTTAAAGCAATGGTTCCGGCTATCCTGATTCTGACCATGGCATGGACACTGAAGGCAATGACAGACAGCCTTGGCGCTGCGGAATTCGTAGCGAATGCAATGCAGCATGCAGCATGCGGACTGATGAGTCTGCTTCCGGCGATCATCTTCTTAGTAGGATGCTTCCTTGCATTTGCAACAGGTACTTCATGGGGAACATTCGGTATTCTGATCCCGATCGTAGTTGCGGTATTCCAGGGAACTAACGAGACGATGATGATCATCTCCATCTCAGCTTGTATGGCTGGTGCTGTATGTGGAGACCACTGTTCACCAATCTCCGATACGACGATTATGGCGTCTGCGGGAGCACAGTGTAATCACGTCAATCACGTGTCCACACAGCTTCCATATGCGATTACTGTAGCAGCAATTTCATTTGTGACATATGTGATCGCAGGTTTCGTGAGAACTGCATTTATTGCGCTTCCAATCGGAATTGTACTGACCATCGGAGCACTGCTGGTACTTCGTAAGATGTATGGAAAAGAAGAATAATTGATATGATATGAAATGGGAATCCGAAAGGGTTCCCGTTTTTGCATTTTACGCAATATGAATTGGGGTTTGACAGACCTGTGTCTCCATGGTACATTAATGAAGTAAATAAATGATGCAATTAAATACAGATGTGTGAGGTGTCGGTCGGATTACAAGTATGGTCTGACCGGTGAAAAGGGAAACAGGTGTGAATCCTGTACGAACTCGTCACCGTATTTCACGAGCAGAAGAATTATCCACTGGGAGACCGGGAAGGATCGGATGCGTCAGAGTGATAAGCCGGGAGACCTGCCTTTCGCAGTACAGGAATGAACATTCATGCCACGAGCAACTGGCAGTACGAAAGATAGATAAAAGACTATTTTATATTTATAGATGTTATGGATAGTTTTTCTTTGCGTGTCTTTGTGTTGGAATCTTCGTTCTTGTACAGAACGGAGATTTTCTTGTGTCATGATAAATTCAAGGAGGAAGCGGAAATGAAGAAGAAACTGGCAGCAGCATTGCTTACGGCAGCTATGGCAATGTCTCTACTCGCAGGATGCGGAAGCAGTGACAGCAGTGACGCGGACAGCAAAGAGAGCACAGAAAGCACGGAGGAAAGTGATCAGGAGATGGCTGACAAAGTAGCAGATCTGATTGATGCGATTTATGTACAGGAGAGAACAGATGACACTGACAAACAGTGTGAAGAAGCAAAAGCGGCATGGGATAAGCTGACAGATGCGCAGAAAGAACTGGTATCCGGTGAGAATGCTGATCCTGATTATTTCGGAAGAGATACTGGAGATGCATCTAAGGATGATTCGTTAAATGAAGATGAGATCGGAGAGAATGAACTTCTGGTAGTAAGTTTTGGTACATCATTTAACGACAGTCGTGCAACCGATATCGGCGGTATCGAGAAGGCGCTGCAGGAAGCTAATCCAGACTGGTCTGTAAGAAGAGCATTCACCGCTCAGATCATTATCAACCATATACAGGCACGTGATGGTGAGAAGATCGATAACATGGATCAGGCACTGGAGCGTGCAGTAAGTAATGGCGTGAAAAATCTGGTAGTACAGCCGACACACCTGATGCACGGAGCAGAGTATGATGAGCTGTGTGAAGCGGTAGATAACTACAAGGATAAATTTGAATCTGTAAAGGTCGCAGAGCCTCTTCTCGGAGAAGTAGGATCTGATGCAACAGTGATCAATGCGGATAAAGAAGCTGTAGCAAAGGCAATCACAGATGAAGCAGTAAAGACAGCAAATTATGACAGTGTGGAAGCTGCAGAGGCAGACGGAACAGCATTTGTGTTCATGGGACATGGTACTTCTCATGTGGCTAATGTAAGCTATGACCAGATGCAGACACAGATGGAACAGCTTGGATACAAGAATGTATTCATCGGCACGGTAGAAGGTGAGCCGGAGGATACTGCATGTGAGGCAGTTATCGACAAGATCAAAGAAGCAGGCTACAAGAAAGTGATCCTTCGTCCGCTGATGGTAGTTGCAGGAGATCATGCAAATAATGATATGGCCGGCGATGATGACGATTCATGGAAGAGCCAGTTTGAGGCATCAGGAGAATTTGACAGTATTGAAACACAGATCGAAGGTCTGGGAAGAATCCCGGCGATCCAGCAGATCTATGTAGAGCATACAAAGGCAGCTCTTGAGCAGTAAATTACAGAGGCGGTAAAGTATGTTAAGAAAGAAGATTGCGGTATTACTGCTGTCTGCGGCAATGGCAGTGACTATGCTTGGCGGATGCGGTGATAATTCTGCGAAAGAAGATAAAAAGACGGCCACAGAAGAGCAGAATAAGGATGACGCTTCAGAAGCCAAAGAGGAAGAGGCAGAAGAAGAGGAAAAAGCACCGGTAGAAGATGGTGAGTATTTTGTTGACTTTAATACTGACAGCAGCATGTTCTATGAGAATCAGGAATTCGATGGCGGTAAGGCAACACTGATCGTTGAGGATGGAAAGATGACGGTGCACATCACACTGAATTCTAAGAATATCGTACAGTTATTCCTGGGCACAGCAGAAGATGCACAGAAAGATGGTGCAGAGCTGATCGATCCTGCCGGTACAGAGACGATTGAATATACAGATGGTTCAGAGCCGAAGGAAGTATATACATTCGATGTGCCGGTAAAGAAATTGGATGAAGATTTTGATTTGGCATTGATCGGAACCAAGGGCAAGTGGTATGACCATAAAGTCAGCGTAAGTAATCCTGTGGCGAAATAATAGAATAGAAATAGAATCCCGGCAGGTGGAACGTAGAGATATGTTCTGCCTGCTGTTTCTTTAAATAGATTGAATGAAATTTGAGCATATCTAGAGAGGTATAGCGATGTCAAGCATTTTTGAAAATGTCCCAAAATAATTGAAACATTAGCCCCGGCTTTT
>CAVAVU010000096.1:0-10113 GCA_963592205.1 bacterium | reverse complement strand
TGGAAGAACAGTTTGAACAGATGAACGAGATATTGAAAAAATATATTTAATACAGAAAAGAGAGAGCCTCTCATGTCGGCAGTATGTCGGTGTGGGAGGCTTTTTTGTATGCAATCGACCAGACACATAAGAATATTGAATTTTGAAATAAGTAAGTCGTATGATGAGTTTATGAAAACGCATTGTTAAAGTACAGGCGGAAGCGTATAATGACTTTAATGTGATACATGAGGGATAAGAAAAGGAGGCTGCAGGCTTAGAAAAAAGGAGGAATGAGAGGATGGATGAGCGGATTGGAAAGAAGAAGGGGGTATCTGCGACTGATTTTTTCTGTATTGGTTTTGGTGCGATCGTAGGTGTCGGCTGGGCCGTTTCAATCAACAGCTGGATGAACAGCAGTGGAGGTCCGCTTCCTGCTGCTGCGGGTTATATGGTGGCGATGATCCTGATGGTGCCGATTGTGCTATGCTATTGTGAACTGTGCACGATGCTGCCTGTGTCAGGCGGCGGTATGGCGTATGCATTTCGGGCGTTTGGCGACAGGATTGCGTTTATATCCGGTTGGGCGGTGTTTGGAGCATTTATTACGATCATTCCGTGGGAGGCTATCTATGTTGTGGATATACTGAGTATCGTGTTTCCGGTGCTGAAGTCTGGTACACCGCTGTATACACTTGCCGGAGCAGATATTTATATCGGTCATATTATCCTTGGCACGGTTATTTCTGCCCTTCTCTATGCGATTAACAGAAAAGGTGTGGCTTCATCTGCGACTCTGCAGAAAGTATTGTGTATGGCACTGGTTGGCGCAGGCATTCTTGCGATGATCTGTGCTGCGATTAAGTTTGACGTGCATAATCTGGAGCCATTTTATGAAAATACTGGAGTGGGAACTCATCATTCGTTCCTTGGCGGTATGGCATCCATTTTGGCATCGGTACCGTTTTTCCTTGCTGGATTTGAGACGATTCCGCAGGGAAAAGCGCGGGAGGTGATACAAAAGGAGTGGGCAAGACGGTTGTGATCACAGTCGTATTGTCGTGTCTGTTCTATGCACTGCTGCTGTTCACGTTGGGGGGAGCATTTCCTTGGAAAGAATTTATTCAGTTTTCGAATCCGTCTGCGGCAAGGCTGTTCCGCACGCTTTATCCGGGAGGCGTGGGCAGTATTTTGTATGTACTTATTCTGCTTGGAGCAGTCTGTGGATTGCTGACGACATGGAACGGATTTATGATGGCATCGTCACAGATTCTGATGGCTATGGCGCGAGTCAGCATTGTGCCGTTCAGCTTATCCAGACAGCATCCGGTATATAAGACTCCGGTTAATGCATTGAAGGTCAGTCTTGTGGCATCGTTGATCGGTCCGTTTCTTGGAAGCGGTCTGATCGGGGCACTGACCAGTTTTTCGGCAGCAGACTATGTAGCGAGCTGGATGATTACGGCATTTTGTCTGATCATTCTGCGGAAAAAGGAGCCGGCGCTCAAGAGACCGTACCGGATTCCGGGCGGTTTGCCGATGGCGTGGTTTGCGGCAATCTGCATGACGGGATCATTTATCCTGCTGTTCGTTCCGGGACAGCCGGTGTACATGGGAGGCGGAGCGATACTTATCTTTGCCGTATGGATGCTGGCCGGCGCAGGATTATATCTGAAGGATTACAGGGCGAGAAAAGAGTATTCCACACTTACGAGAGCAGCATATTTGTTTGCAAGCATGTCGGAATCGAATTCAACAATCACGATGCCGGGCTTTGTAGACAGCTTTGAAAATGATTATAAAGTTATGTCGTTTGTAGTCCCGAAGGATGCGGAATATGCGGGTAAGACACTTATGGAATTATACTGGGGACGCAGGCAGAATGTATTTATTATTAAAATAGAGAGAAAGACGGAGATTATTCTGGTTCCGGGTGGAAGTGTTCACGTATATGGCGGCGACCGTGTATTTGCGGTTGGTGTCGCAAAAGCGTTAGATAGATTCCGCGATTATCAGAATGTGGGAAGCAAATATTCAGTGATGTCGCTGAAAGATTTCATGGGATATGGAGATGCGGAAAAGCAGTCGCCGCTTAGCTGCATTGAGTACCGTGTGTTACAGACGGATACATTCTGCGATATGCTGATCCGTGAGTCAAGGATCCAGGAGCGCTATCATCTGATGATTGTGGGATTGAAGACACCATACAGCAAGATCCTGGAGCTTCCGACAGTAGGAACGCTGATTGAAGCGGGAGACGTTTTGTGGATGATGGGATCAGAAGATGCGATTGAAGAATTTGAAGAACTCTGCAGGAGAGTTGCGGAGGAAAAGGGCGTTACTGAGACCGGGCTGGAAGTGCAGGGGGCGAGTGATATATAAGATCAGTTGCCAGAAAGGAAAAAGCTATACGATAATTATTTTGAATTTTACAGCTTTTTTGTGTATACTAGAATCATATGGTTACAATGTGAGGCACAAAATGGTGAAGATGAAAAATGGTGTAGACTTAAGACAGAAAATTATTGATACAGCCTGGGAATTGTTTTATAAAAATGGGTATGAGAATACTACGGTAAATGATATTATCAGGGAAGTAGGAACTTCGAAGGGTGGATTTTATTATTATTTTAAAGCCAAAGAAGATTTGCTGAATTCCTTGTATTCTGTTTTTGATCGGGAGTATGAAAAGTTCTATGAAAATATGGATCAGAATCAGGAGAGTTTGGTAAAATTAAAACAATTAAGCCAGTATGTTTCATATTTTATTGAGGCAAATGTATCGTCAGAATTACTGGCGGCATTGTATCAATCACAGCTGGCTAAAAAGAGTCAGGATTGTTTTTTAAATCCAAACCGGTATTATATAAAGATTGTAAAAGAAATAATAAAAGAGGGGCAGGAGAAAGAAGAAATACGGACCGACATTTCGGCAGACGAACTGACACACGATGTCTTATTGTTGGAACGGGGGATTATAATGGACTGGTGCGTACAGAATGGTTCTTTCTCATTGGGGTATTATGGAAGCCGAAACTTTAATTTGTATATTGAATTTATGAGGATGATTTAAAAATCAGAGAAAAGATTGCAGTGAAAATAAGCTGCAATCTTTTTTTGCGATAAGCTGCCTAAAACAGACTACGGTATGCATATGGGGAGTTGGTAAAAGTGCAACAAACAACAGACCACGGTTTCTAAAAGAATGGAGGGATTATATGTTATACACAAAGATATGCAATGCTATTTGGATGTATTTATGGGTAGGAGCCTTGTTGTTAGCTGTTATTGTGCAATGTCTGATATTTATGAAAAAAGCATGGAAGCATGCACTGGAATTAGGTCTTCAGCCTGCGCAGATAAAGAAAGGACTGACAACAGGAATTACGATTAGTATTATGCCAACGCTTCCGGTTCTTCTTGTGTTGATTTCACTGATGCCATTGCTGGGCGTTCCGCTTCCGTGGTTAAGATTGTCGATTATTGGATCTGCATATTACGAAACGTATGCAGCAACGACAGCTTTGGAATGTGTGGGAGAGACGCTGAAGCTGAATGATTACAGTGCGATCGGATGGGTTGCAGCAGCATGGGTAATGACAGTTGGAGGAAGTGCATGTGTACTTTGGTCATCCCTTGCGATTAAACCTATTTCTATGCTGTATGAAAAGGCGGAAAAGATTGATATGAAATTGGTGCTGTCAATTGGTGCAGGATGTCTTGCCGGTGTTATGGCATATGTATCGGTTTCTTATGGATTTAGTGCAATGTCTACAAAAGGAGTTGTCTTCGGCATTAGTTTTGCTGTTGGGGCATTGATGGTATGGATTCATAATAAGAGACCAAAAGCAAAATGGCTGTCAGATTATCTAATGACTATAAGTATGGTGATTGCGATGATAGCAGCGTGCATTATCTTTTAAAGAAAGGACGTGGGAATATGGTAGATAATGGATATTCTAAGTGGATACATAGATTTGGCATTTCATCCAGTTTACTGTTACTGGTGGCGATGTCGGCATTTCCGGTGGCCATTAGCTGTGTGTATGGAATATGGCCTGATTTTAAAGAACTATGGCCGGGATTTGTAGCAGTTATTCTATTTATGGCACCATATTGGCCGGCGGAGACGATTGGATATATGTCGGTTATGGGCCCTGGTGCCTTGTATATGTCTTATATTACGGGAAACGTTACGAATCTTAGAATGCCTGCAACAATCGGAACGATTAATTCTTTGGGTATTAAGCCAAATACAGACGAATGTCATACGATGGCTATTATTGCATGTGGAGCATCTGTTATTACAACCGTTGTAATAGTAGCGTTAGGCGTAGTGATTGCAACACCTCTTGCTCCGGTTTTGGAATCACCGGTGATCAAGCCTGCGTTTGATTATGTGGTTCCGGCACTGTTTGGCGGGCTTGTTGCGCAAACTGTACTGAAAGGGAAAAAGCAGTTCTTATATTTCCTTGTTCCATTGGCAATCTGTCTGTTTTTCTGTTATTTCACAGCAGTAAACAGTGCGTATTATATGCTGATAGCAATTGCAGTATCGGTAGTGATATATGTAATGGATTATAAAAAAGAGAAGCAAAAAGAAAGCAAGTAGAGTTGTGAAGGGAGTAAAATATGGATAAATATACATATATTATTTGTGGAAAGCTTTATAACGGAATCGATGAGGAATTTAAAGAAGGATACAAAATTCTTGTTAAGAATAAAAAGATTGAGGCAATAGGAAGAGACATTCCGCAGCCGGAAACCGCCGAAGTTATCGATCTTTCAGATGCAACGGTTACGCCGGGAATGATCGATGCGCATATGCATATGGATTATATAGACTGGCATACAATCAGAGAAGAGGTATATACGACTTCGGAAGAAGCAAAAACCATTGCGATCATCCGGACCGCGCAGAAGACATTATCCAGAGGTTTTACGACAGTCAGACATCCGGGAGGAATCACTTCCAATGGATTTGGCGTTCTGGATGTGAAGCGGGCAATAGAAAAGGGTTATATTACAGGTTCAAGAATTGTTGCTGCACCTAGGTTTTTATGCGGGGCGGGAAGCCACGGAGACCTTTCACAAGGATTTGCAAGAAATCCGGAACTGTCTAATATAGCACAAAATATGAGATTGACGCTTGGAGCTGGAAAGGACTTTTTCGTAAATGCAGTCAGAGAAGAGATCAAGTATGGTGCGGATTTTATAAAAATCATGGCAACAGGAGGTTTCTTTACTCCTTATGATAATCCATCACAGCAGCAGTTAAATGATGAAGAGTTGAAAGCGGTCATGGATACGGCACATGAGTGGGGAAAGACGGTAACGGCACATGTGTATAGTGTGAATCATATGCAGAAGCTGATTCAGTTTGGAATTGACGGAATGGAGCACTGTTCGTTGATGGACGAAGAAACAGCACAGATGATAGTAGATCATGATGTATATGTTGTTCCTACATTTTGCCCATATGAAGAAGCGGTGCATTATGATCCGGTTATGATCCAGACGAAACAGGAAGAATATCGAATTAAGCTTGAGTATTATAAGGATGCGCTGCAGGCTGGACGTGAAGTGATCAAAAACTGTAAATGCAAATTGGGATATGGTACAGATATGGTTGCGACACATCAGAATTATGAAAGCGGTTATGAATTCAAAGCATGGATGGAGAGTGGGATGGGAACGTTCCGTACCTTGCATGCAGCAACAAAAGTTAACTCAGAAATTCTTCAGCTGGAAGATAAGATTGGTACGCTGGAACCTGGTAAATATGCAGATATAGCTGCATGGAAGCGAGACTTGATGACAGATCCATATGCGTTATTGGATTGTGCGTTTGTCATGAAAGAAGGCGTGATTTACCCGACAGAAAGATGTGAAGAATTAACAGATTAGTAGTCTGGGTATAGAAGACAGGAAGGCTCTCAGTGCTTAAATTGCACTGAGAGCCTTCTTTATATAATAGATATATTTAGTTCGCTGTAATTTTTGCGCCTTCAACAGCTTTTTCCTTGCGTTTATCATACATTGCAAACATTCCTGCAAGCAGAGTTCCGGAGATGGAGTGCCATGTGCAGGATACAGCGCAGATGATTGCGGATTCCGGTGTGGATGCAAACTGTGCGGTTGTTGTTGCGAGGTTTGTTGCCAGACCTGCATTCTGCATACCAACTTCGATGGAGATGGTTCTTTTCTTTGATGTGTTCATTCCAACCAGTTTTCCGGCTCCGTATCCCAGCAGATATCCGAGTCCGTTGTGAAGCAGCACAGCAACAAAGATTACAACACCTGACTGGAAGAATTTGGCTCCCTGTGAGGATACAACGCCTCCTACTACACATGCAAGACCAAGCACTGCGATTCCAGGCATTACCTGCTGAAGTTCGCGGAATGTCTGTTTCTTTCCGAGAAGATAATTTAATAAGAATCCGACACCTACAGGAAGGATTACCGTTTCGATGATAGATACGAACATTGGAAGTCCTTTGATCGTAATCTGTGTACCACTTGCCAGGAAGGATACCAACAGCGGAGTCATGACTGGTGAAAGCAATGTGGATACGGTTGTCATGCCTACGGAGAATGCTACATCACCGCCGCACAGGTATGACATGATATTAGAAGATACGCCGCCAGGACAGCATCCTACGAGAATCAGTCCAAGTGCGATTCCGTCTGGCAGATTTAATACCTTTGAAAGTGCAAATGCCAGGAATGGCATGATCAGGTACTGGGCAATCGCGCCGACGCAGATGTCAAATGGACGCTGTGCCAGAATTTTAAAGTCTTCTGTTGTAAGGGTAAGTCCCATGCTGAACATGATGATTCCGATGATAATAGACTGACAGGTGAATTTATTTGCCACCATATCCGTGAATAGTGCCAGATTCACCCATCCCATCATAGATGGAAGGAAAAATGTGACTACTGCGATCGCGATTACGACGACCGAGGTGTAGTCTGATAAAAATTTGCTTGCTTTTTGTAATGCTTTCATTACGTGTTTCCTCCTTTTGATAATTACTGCTCACCGGATTCGATATGAAAGAAATAAAAAAGTCCCTTCTCAGAACAATCTGAAAAGGGACGAAATCTATCCGCGTTACCACCCTGATTCTGCAGAAATACTCCTGCAGCACTTTCTTACGTACGAATATACGCGTTCCCTGTAACGTGGGATGACGGCGAGGTCTACTGATATTACTTTCAACCCGCTTCTTAGAGAGGATATCCTTATTCTGCCATTACCTGCTTCCACCAGCTGCAGGCTCTCTGTGAATGAGCGATAAACAAGGCGTTGTTCTCATCAATGAATTTCGGTGAACGATATTCTTTTTTACAAGGTCATATTATAAACTTGTCATTTGAAATGTCAAGCACTTTTTTAAGGTGTTTTCATGATTATGTGGAAACTTTTAAATGATAAAATTTATACAATTTTGGATTAATTTTCCGGAATTCTAGACAGAATAATATATGTGTCGGAATATTCAGAAATAATTCTTGTCTATGAAAGTTACATGTATTATAATATAGTGTAAATTGTTTCTATTTTAGTACAATTGAAAAATGAAGGGAAGTGAAGTTATGGAATTACAGATTCAAGACTTAGTTTCGTCAATCCGCAAAGACGGAATTGATGCGGCGAACGCAGAAGCAGAAGCAATCATTTCAGAAGCTAAGAAAAAGGCTGAGACGATTGTAGCGGATGCGAAGGCGGAAGCTAAGAGTGTTCAGGAAGCTTCAGAAAAAGAGATCGGCATTCTGAAAGAGAGTGCGGCGATCAGCGCAGAGCAGGCAAAAAGAGATGCAATGCTCGCATTTAAGACTGAGGTACAGGCTGAATTTGAAAAGATCCTTTCTGCAAAGATTAAGAATAACCTTTCAGATGTTGCACTTGGTAAGTTGATCCATGCGGTTGTGGCAGATGAAGATGTACAGAATTATTCAGTTGAAGTTGCTGAGGTGAGCGATTCGCTCAAGGCAGAACTTGCAGAAGAAATTAAGAATGGTCTTGAGATCAAACCGACCAAGGGCGTGCGTGCGGGATTCCGCCTGGCAGCCAAAGACGGTTCGGGTTATTTTGACTGTTCCGACGAAGAGATCATGCAGATGCTGATGCCATATTTCAGAAATCTTGATTTCTAGCAGGAGGTGCTTATGGCTTCATATTATTATTTGATATCCAGCCTGCCGGACCTGAGAACAGATGGTGAGATGCCGATGACTTATGATGAGTTCCTCGACATGTGCCAGTCAAATGTAAGTGAATCAAAATACGAACTGTTAAAGAATCTTACCCTTTCGTCTGATGAGGGACCGCTGTTAAAAGAGTGGTCAGCTTTTTATAAGAATCTGATGGGTGAGCTTAATTATCAGAGAAGCGTGAGTCTGGGAAGACCGTATCTGACATCCTATGATAAGGATTCTGTGATCGCACAGGTTGCAGGAGCTGCAATGGCTGCGAAGAATCCGCTGGAGGCAGAGAAGATCTTGCTGGAATGCGAATTTGATAATCTTGATTCATTGGTAGGCCTGCATACTTTCGATGACAGATATTTATTCGGGTATGCGATTAAACTAAAATTGCTTGAGCGCCAGAGTTGTTTTGTTCAGTCAAAAGGACAGAAGGAATTCAAACGTCTTTTTGATCAGGTGCAGCAGCGCGTCTATAGCTTATAACAGGAGAGAATTTGATGGAAACAGTAACAGGATATGTAACTGGTATTAATGGAAACCTGGCGAATGTCAGCTTTAATGGTTCAGTTCATAAGAATGAAGTGGGTTATATCCTTGTTGATGGAAAACGTCTGAAAGGAGAGGTTATCCGTATTAACAACGGTGTTGCCAGCATGCAGATCTACGAGATGTCCAACGGTATCAAGGTTGGAGATCCGGTAGAATTCACCGGTGAACTGATGAGCGTAGAACTCGGACCAGGTCTGTTGACCCAGGTATTTGATGGACTTCAGAATCCATTGCCGGATCTTGCTGAGCAGTGTGGTTTCTTCCTCGAGAGAGGTGTATATCTTGACCCGATTCCGGACAGAGAATGGGAATTTACACCATCTGTAAAGGTAGGAGATTCTGTGGAAGCAGGAGATTCGATCGGTAGTGTTCCTGAAGGATTATTTACACATGAGATTATGGTTCCATTCACACTGAAAGGTAGTGACTGGAAAGTTAAATCAATCAAAGAAAAAGGCTCTTATCATGTAAGAGCGACAATTTGTGTCATTGAAAATGGCAATGGCGATGAGAAAGAACTCAGCATGGTTATTACCCAGCCGATCAAAAAGGCTGTGAAATGCTACGAAGAAAGACTTCGCCCGGATGAACCGCTGGTAACACAGATTCGTTGTATCGATTCGTTCCTGCCGGTTGCAAAGGGTGGAACATTCTGCGTACCTGGACCTTTCGGAGCAGGTAAGACTGTACTTCAGCATATGGAGGCTAAGAACGGAGAGGCAGATATCGTTATCGTGGCAGCTTGTGGAGAGCGTGCCGGTGAGGTCGTAGAGATCTTAAAAGAGTTCCCGGAACTGGACGACCCTAAGACAGGCAGATCTCTGATGGAGAGAACGATCATTATCTGTAACACATCTTCCATGCCGGTAGCGGCCAGAGAGGCTTCCTGCTATACAGCTGTAACATTGGCTGAGTATTACAGACAGATGGGACTGGATGTACTTCTTCTTGCAGATTCTACCAGCCGTTGGGCACAGGCCATGCGTGAGATGTCAGGACGTCTGGAAGAGATTCCTGGTGAAGAGGCATTCCCGGCATATCTGGAGTCTACGATCGCATCGTTCTACGAACGTGCCGGTAAGGTAAAACTTAAGAATGGCAAGATCGCATCCGTTACGATCGGTGGTACCGTATCACCTGCCGGTGGTAACTTTGAAGAGCCTGTAACACAGGCAACACTGAAGGTAGTTGGAGCATTCCACGGACTTTCCAGAGAGCGTTCCGATGCGCGTAAGTACCCTGCGATCCATCCGATGGATTCATGGTCCAAATACGACGGCGTTGTAGATATGGATCGTGTGGAGGAAGCACGTTCTATCCTGCACAGAGGAAATGAGATCAACCAGATGATGAAGGTAGTCGGTGAGGAAGGAA
>CAVAVU010000095.1:13596-35099 GCA_963592205.1 bacterium | reverse complement strand
TTACTTGCTTTAGTCTGTCATTCTGTGTTAAATTCATTATAGAAACCTCCAGTTTGATTAAGATGTTTTTTCATCCGGCCAAGATGAACACCTTAATTATACTTTGAGGTTTCTTTTTATTCAATTGACGTTATTTCTGAATTACAGGAATGCTCCCTATCCGTTCGATTTTCAAAAAGCGAACGCCTTTTTCAATCATTTATTATGCAATATTTTTCTCTCCGTTGCAAGGAGGAAATAATAATAGTAGTAACACAGGCTATGATTAATCAAACACTTTTGATTACTAATAATAGTTGTTTGATTAGTCATAGCCTGTCATACATACATTATTCTTCAGCTTACATCTGATGCCGCACGATCTTATAGTCATCATTGGACCGATAATACGGACATTCTTTATAATTACTGTTCACAAAGCGGTAATATTCATCCTCGTCCAGATTCACATCACAGTAATATTCTTCCTCATCGTCATCATATACATAATTTGAACAAAATTCACAGCTTGCTGCCATATCATACTCCTCCATTTACTGATCTTCTTTTCCCGATATTGGTAGACCATATGCCTTAACTATACTATAATAAAAGAAAAAGCGAAAGAGGTGGCTACTATGAAATATCAAATCCAGGGTGAAACATTACCGGTTGTTATCTGTCAGCTGGAAGACGGCGAACGTATGATTACCGAGGGCGGCGCCATGTCATGGATGTCTCCGAATATGAAAATGGAAACGACCAGCAACGGCGGCATCGGCAAAGCATTCGGTCGCGCAGTCAGCGGTGAGAAGATGTTTCAGAACATCTACACTGCAACGAATGGCAATGGTATGATCGCATTTGCATCCTGCTTCCCGGGATCTATCCGTGCATTCCAGATCACACCGGGTAATGAGATGATCTTCCAGAAGAAATCATTCCTCGCCAGTGAAGCGGGCGTTACATTATCCATGCATTTCCGTAAAAAGATCGGCTCCGGTCTCTTCGGCGGTGAAGGCTTCATCATGCAGAAAGTCAGCGGACAGGGCATAGTATTTGCCGAATTCGACGGACACGTAGTCGAATACACGCTCCAGCCTGGTCAGCAGATCATTATCGACACCGGACACCTTGCAGCTATGGATGCCACCTGTAATATGGACGTACAGGCTGTGCCGGGCATGAAGAATATCCTCTTCGGCGGCGAAGGTCTCTTCAACACGGTTGTAACAGGGCCGGGACGTGTATGGCTCCAGACCATGCCAATCAGCAATGTTGCCGGAGCGATCCGTCCATACATTCCAACTGGAAAATAACACACATCATAAAAATGACTTCTTTCCTGTTTCTCTTTCAGGTAAAGAAGTCATTTTATTAACACATTTTGTTCTATAATTCAAAATTTAACCTATAACACTCCCAGCGCTTCTACATCCAGATACCAGGAACCCCGCACCTTGACCAGCGGTATATTCTGTGTCGTATCCTGACTGAATCCAAATGCTTCGATGGTAAACCTGACACTCACATTCTTGGCTGCTGACACTCTGACTCCAGCCTGCTTGTATTCTTCCTTAAGGCTCTTCAACTCATCACCCTTGACATCCTCCGCATCCAGAATCTCATACTCCACATCTACCGCCTCACTGATCAGAGCACTTCCCTGCGAATTATTCCATTCATTCTGCAACAGTTCCTGTGCCTGTTCCAACAGTTCTTTCTTCGATCCAGTATACCCTTCCTGCTCCAGCACATATAGGATCACTTCTTTCGGAATCAGCTTAAGAAATGCTTCAATATCCGCATCATTCACTGCATCTACCATCTCATCGATCGTGTCTTCATAGCTTCTTCCGCCAATCCCTATAATATGGCTGAAGAATACTGCCGAAGCAATTAACGATACCACAAGCACTGCTATAATCGCAATGATTACGCCGTTGCGTTTGCCCTTCGGCTTACGCGGCATCATTCCCGGCTGTCCCATCGGCGGTGTCGGATTCCCGCCCTGTCCACTGTTCATAGAACCGCCACCATTCACAGATGGTCCACTGCTCATCGGTGTACCGCAGTTACGACAGAATCTCGCATCATCCGGATTTTTCGTACCACATTTTCTACAAAACACTCTCTCGTCCTCCTCTTCTCATGTATTTCAACTCTCATCCTGTCATGAATATCATTTTTAATGATAATTCATGTATCATTCTATAATTACATAATACGTGGTCAAGAAGGATTTTTCAAGAATTTTTCGTCCTGTATCTGCGCATAATATGATCTATTTGTTCAATGCTTTTACAATAACATCTGCAGTCTGTTCCTGCTGCTCTTCTCTGGAAATCTCAGCCTCTCCGTCGCCTTTCTGTACTCCATAATCACCAAACTGCGCATGATTACCGCCATCAATACATACTTCTGTATAATCTTTTGGCACATACCCACGTCCTTTTTCCACCTTATCCATATGGAGCACACCATCTTCACTGCCATAAATCGACACAACTTTAAAATCTTTCTGCGGTAATTCTTTGGTTGGATACGCCGCCAGAAGCACCAAGCCATCTAACACATCACCATGTTTTGCCGCATACGACGCCGCCATCACGCCGCCCAGTGAATGACCGCCAATATACCACTCGTCATAATCGTACTGCTCCATAATATCAGATGCCTTATTCTGTCCGAAAATCGCAAGATTGCCAGGCATTTTCACCAGGAAAATATCAATGCCCTGCTCCGCCAATCGATGAAGCAATGGCACATACGCCGTATACTCCACCTTCGCTCCCGGATAGAATATCAATGCGTTCTCAGTACCCGGTCCGTCTAAAAATATTCCATCATCTATAGCTTCCGCTTTCACAGTCGATGTACTTTTCAAGTATTGGTTCACCGATGTAGACGCGTGGTAATAATCACGAACATAAAATATGCTGATGAGCGCTAATATTGCAAGCAGGGTTGAGATGATATATAGGAATTTTCGCTTTGTGTGTTTTGTCATAGATATAAGTCCACCCTTTATTTATACAAACTTTTATGAATCTTTTTTCATATTCGCTTTCTTCTGGAACTTCTCATTCTGGATAATGAACCGTTCATGAGTACCTTCTCCGATAATTCCCGTTTCATCATATGCCTTTACATAAAACGCGAGTTTTCTGCCATCTATTCCTGTAAGTTCACTCTCACAGGTTACTTTCATACCCAGCGGAGTCGGTGCGCTATGTGCTACATTCAAACTGATCCCTACTGTTCCGCAACCTTCATCCAATTCGTCCGCAACGCTTGTCCATGCAGTCTTTTCCATCAATGCGATCATTGCCGGAGTTGCAAATACATCCAGCGTGCCGCTTTCCATTGTCTTAGCAGAATTCGTTTTGTCTGCTACTACTTCCTGTTTTCCTTTAATTCCGATTTTTAACATTATTTTTCTCCTTGATCCCTATTGTTAAATATGATACATTACAACTATAAAAAGGGTAGCCGCCTGACTTTGATTTCCCTGCAGACATTCTATCACACTTCTAATCCACGTTCATCATTTTGTAATCTAATTGTATTTTTTATTTCTTATTATCTTTAGATGAATCCTGTGGCTTTTTTGTTAATCTGATTATCTGTATTATTTCGACACTTATTTGATACCATGTGACACATATCCCCTTGCATCTTGTTGCCGGATATGCTATATTTAAGACACAAAAGAGCAACCACACACAAGGTGGGTTGACCTCGAAGTATATGGAATATAGAAACTCCACCCTTTCACTCAGCCAAAGTTCCGGGGTGGTTTTTCTACGCCTTAAAACATTATCTGATAAACGTAAATACGAATGTCAGCAATGCAAGAATGAACATACCAAAAGCCATAAGGTCTTTGAAATCAAAATGATTATTGTTCATAAGCACCACCTCCACTCTATGTAGAATAGAGGTCAGCCACCCTGCAACACGATTGTTCCAACCACAATATAACATAATTCCATCTTGCAACCAATCGTTTTTCAACCTTTAGCTTTACAAATGCTACTTTTAATAGATATTGTCATTATTCATTGTGGGTAAATTACGGGTATGCCTTGAAATCCTCCACTTCCCATGCTATACTATCCCTCGTTGTAAAGCCCATAAAAACAAGGTCGTACAGGGCTTACAGGCGGTCACCGCCTTTAAATGTGCCGAGTGTTCGTGACCTTCCACTCGTAAAACAAAACTAAAGGAGAACTGAATATGAAGAACAAGAATGTAACATTTCTGACCCAGGCAGCTATGATCGCTGCGATCTACGTGGTGCTCACTTATGTATTCGCACCATTTTCATTTGGAGAAGTACAGATCCGTATTTCTGAGGCACTGACTATCCTGCCTTTATTCACACCGGCTGCGATTCCGGGATTATTTGTAGGATGTCTGGTCGGTAATATCCTTGGCGGAGCGATCCTTCCTGATATTATCTTTGGAAGTATTGCAACTCTGATCGGTGCGATCGGCACTTATATGCTGAGACAGCAGAAACCTGTATTCGGCACACTGCCACCAATCATTGCCAATATTGTGATTGTGCCATTTGTACTTCGTTACGGATACGGCGTGGCTCTTCCGATTCCATTTATGATGCTGACAGTCGGCATCGGCGAAGTAGCTTCCTGCCTTGTACTGGGTCTGGTATTATACACTGCTTTAAGCCGTTATCGGAATACTTTATTCCATCCGGCAGTTTAACTCGGAACAAAAATCTCCCCAGCGCACACTCTTACGAGCTGCCGCTGAGGAGATTTTTTAATTCACTTATATATTCTGCTAATTTCACTTCCGATATTGTTCTATCTTACACTCATGTTCTTTCGTACTACGGTCATAATTCACACCAACCAGAAGCATATTCCCCTGATATTCTTTTAAACTGTGACAATACTCCTTTTTCTTAATCTGGTCAATTGCTCCGGCTGCACTTTTATCCCATTTAAGTTCCACTACAAGTGCCGGTTTATCCGCAAATTTCTTTCTTGGTACAAATACAAGATCTGCCATCCCCTTACCACCAGGAAGTTCCCGATATGCGGTATAGAAATTTCTCGCCGCATAAAGTGCGAGAGAAATCGTATAACTCAAAGCATTTTCGTCATTGTACTGAATGTGTGCTGTTTCGAAATGCGCCTGCCGGATTCCTTCTGCCACCTGACCTTCACGTCCCTGCCAAATCGCATTTAATGTATCCGCCGAGTTCTTCAGGGCTTTCGCCACTTCCCCCCAGTCAGATGCAGACACACTGTTCACATATTCTGAGCGCACCTCATTATTTGGTATTTTCACCGTCTTATGATCATAATCATAGCTGAGATAGCCCAAATGAATAAGCAGTGTCAGCACATCATCTTCATTCCGAAATGTGGTCATATCATTGGTAAAGCTTCCTGTATTTACCGGCACTGATTCACCCGCGATCATACTGATAACATCATCTTTCAAGCCTTCAAAATTCATATCTATATACATCTGCAAAGCTTCAAACGTCTCTGTCTGATTCCAGTAATTACCAATCTTGCCAAACCTCATGCAACTAACTACCGATCTAGGACTATAAACCGCCGATGCATGTTCAAATGAATATCCATTATACCAGCTCTTGACTTCTTCCATACTCATATTATATTCATCACACAATACACTCACTTCTTCTTCCGTGAACCCAACATAAGGAGCCAGCGGTCCTGGGTCAATCATTGAGAATTCATCAAACATATTCAGTGCAGAATGCGTGCCATATTTCTTGATCGGCAAGATTCCTGTCATATACGCCAAATGAATATACCCCTTATCCTTTAACAGGTCTCTCAGGAAATCCAGATATCGCTCCTGACCTTTACGGTCTATCTTATCTTCACGAAATATACAGTCCCATTCATCAATAATTACCACAAATGATCTCTTCGTCTTACCATATATATCCTGCATTGTTCTCATCAGATTCGTATCGTCAAAATACCGATAATCCGGATATTTATCAAGCAGATCCCACAGCACGCTCTTCTTAATCAAGGTCAGCATTTCTTCCATGTTATCACTCTGACTTAAGAACTCCTGCATATTCAGAAGAATCGTATCGTATTTATTCAAATGTTTTCCAAAATCATTACTTTTTGCTATTTCAAACTGTGAAAACAGTTCCCTGGAATCGCTTTCACAATTATAATAAGCCGCCAGCATATTTGCCGCCATAGACTTTCCGAAACGGCGTGGGCGGCTGACACAGATATATTCCTGCATCGTAAACAATACCGAATTGGTATACTTAATCAACCCTGTTTTATCTACGTAAATGTCTGAATTTACCACTTGTTGAAATATACTGGTATCCGGATTCAGGTAATTTCCCATCATTTCACGCCCTTTCTTTCATTCCATTTTAAATGCCTTTGGCTTCTATTTTACTCTTCCGCTTTCTTCAGATATCCCACATATGCATTGCCGCTGCTCTGCATAATCTGGTCCATCTCGTCCTGTGTTACGGTCGTGCTCTCACCGGTCTCCGTATCCACATAAGTCACATGACTCTCATCGTATCCTGTCAGAATAATCGCGGATGCTCCATTTCGCACGCCAATCACTGGCGTATTCTTATTGATCAGATACAGTGTCTGTTCTGTCGTGCAGCCTGTAAGCTCCAGCACTTTCTGATCCGACATATCACCTGCTGCTTCCAGTGCTGATGTTCCGGATGCCAATGCATTCTGCAATTCGCTGACTGCTGATGCCGCATTAGTCGTCAGATCATAGACCAGATAACGGTTACCGCGTTCCCATACATATTGTCCATTTGTGTCAATTACAACTCCGCTGACACTGTCCGCTTTGCGGATAGCTTCGCCGGCTGTTTTATAAATGCCCTGAAGCTGTCCGGTTCCATATACGTAATAACCACTTTCTTTGACTTCTTCACCGAATGACGGTAATGCCGGATCATCCTGTACAACCTGTTTCGGTTTCAGAATCTTCGCAGATTTATCCTTGATGCCATCCGCATAAGTCAGACGCATCTGCGTCTCTTTCAGGTCTGTCACATAAGATTCCAGCATGATATTGCTTTCTTTCTTCTCCTGATTGCTGGAAATATAATCTGCTGCCGCCGAAGTATACGTATCGCCATTTTTCTGCGCACGGTTCAGCGTGATCATTCCGTCAGCAATCTCTGTACTTAAAACATAATAACCATCGCTGTTATAAGTCTTGATCACCTTGTCTGCATCACTGCGAATCTCGATCTGATACATTGCTATCGCCTGTTCGCCGCTGATTGTCTTGCCGATATCACTAAGTTTTGCCAGCCCTGACACGAAATCATTGCCCACAAATCCCAGTGGGATAATGCACTCATCATCCGCACTCTTTACCTGATATTCGCTGCCATCAGCCAGATTCATAACCGTTACTTCCGTAGAAGAGGTTACATCATCGCCAGTCTGATATGCCAGCCATTTACCATTATCCGATACCACATACTGATCGTCCTGCAGACCATCTAACAGTACCTCATCATAATTCTTCTTGATACTGATCTCATGAAATGCTCCGTCTGCCAGCATATATAACTTATTCGTCTTTGTATTATAATATTTCAGTGTATCCAGTTCACTTCCGGCAATCGCCGCTGATTTGTTGCTGGATACAAATGCCTTTTCTTCAATGCTGTTGGTCTCAATATTATAGTAATAAATCGCAACCCCAACATATCCTTCGTGCTCACCACGATTCATATATCCGGATACCGAAAATGTAGTATTACCTTTTTTGTCCATGTTCAGGATCTGAATCTTGTGATCCGATACCTTATTACGGACATCTGCATTTTCCGCATCACGAAAGCTGAACAGCAGTGACATCTGATCCTGATCTCTGTCATAGTTCCACAGTTCATCCGCCTGCACAAATGCTACAATCTTACCATCTGAGCTCACCACATACTGAACATCCGGATCGGTAATTCCAAGCAGGATTCCTTTTTCGCTCAGTACATTCTTACTTCCGTCAAAGATCTGTTCCATCGTACGGTCATAATTCAGCAGATACATCTGTCCATTACTCTTCCGCACACGGAAAAATTCTCTGACCGTATACATATCTGTTTCATTCTCTTCACCTGTACAGCTTACATCGTATTCCAGCAGCACAGATGTATACGTACTGTTTGTCTCCGTAATCTTCCAGCGCTCACCGCCTGTTACCTGTGGTGCAAGATCACCCCAGGTTACCTGATCGTATGAGGAATGAATGGTTACATGCGAAAATGTGGAATTAGCATCTTCGTCATCCTGTTCCAACGCAGCACCAACGCCTGCATTTTCCACTTTTTTCAGTGCATTCTCATGGAAATTATATACATAGTCCAGACAGTCTGTCAGATTGAAATCTGTCGGATTCACAATTCTTGTATAGTAATAAATGGATTTGCCATCGGCGTGCAACGTGAGTACCAGCATCCGTTCTTCATAAAGCAGCTCCTGGTCAAATGACAGATCCATCTGATCTTTCACTTTGCTGATCTTATCCTCACTCAGCTTTGTATTACCATCCATCGTATAAACTGCATAATCAACAGATGTTACTTTTGTCTCATCTGTCTCCAGATTCATGGTCAGCTTCTTACCACTGACCGGTGTGATAGAATCCCGCATTGTGGTAATATCCATCTCTTTTGAATATGCATTTAACGCATTCACACCATATCCATCTACGGTAAAATACACCCGCGGAAGCACAGCATTGCCGAGATCCTCCATCATATCATCATTGCCACGGGTGGTCATATATTCAAACACTACGACAGCGATGATAAATATCGCCGCCAGCACACTGACGTGTATCACTTTCTTCTTCATTTATCTTTATCAGCTCCTGTTTCCGGTCCTTTCGACCTGCTGTTATCTCTCATTATATATTCATTCAATACAATCTGTTAGCATCTATACTCTATTCCAAGCCATCCAACAGCTGCCCCAGTGTCGGTGCAATGTGAAGCGCATTCTCGCAGGCTTCAATTGCTGCCTGATTATCCTTTCTCTTCCCGGTCTTGACCGCCCGGATCAGGATATTCTTCGGCGTATGCTCCATATCAATAAATTCCAGAATCTGGGCGCGGTATCCTTCCCGCTCCAGATACTGCGCGCGCATCGCATCCGTAATCAGAGCTGCCATGCGTTCTTTGATCAGTCCGTACTCCAGCACCGGTGCCAGCACATCATTCTTAATCTGGCGGTTCAGCTCATGTTGACAGCACGGCACTGACAGAATCACTTTCGCATTCCATCCTACCGCTTTCGCCAGTGCAAAGTCTGTCGCCGTATCACACGCATGCAGTGTCACTACCATATCGACTGCATCCACTCCTGTATAGTCTGCGATATTTCCTTCCAGAAAATGCAGTTTTTGATAGCCATATTTTTCACTTAATTTATTGCAATGACGGATCACGTCTTTCTTCAGATCCAGCCCGATAATGCGGATATCATATCCTTTTAATTCATGCAGATAATAATACATGGCAAATGTAAGATAGGACTTGCCACATCCAAAGTCAAGGATCGTAACCTGACGGTCCTTCGGAAGCTCCGGCAGAATATCCTCGACAAATTCCAGGAATCGGTTGATCTGGCGGAACTTATCGAATCTCGCATGCACCACTTTTCCTTCCTGCGTCATCACGCCGAGATCTACGAGAAACGGTACTGCCGTTCCTTCTTCCAATACATACTGCTTCTTGCGGTTATGGGACATACTGACCATCTTCACCGGTTCCTTTCGCATTTTCTTCTTGATCGTTACTTTTCCTTTCTTGCTGACAAGTACGGTGTAAGACGCTGTCTTCGTGTCCATCTGCATCTGGCGCATCTCCTGCATAAACTTCAGCACTTCTTCTGCTGCCGCCTCCGACTCCAGATTCTTGTGAAATGCCTGATTGCCGCGAAAGATCTCTAACTGAAATAAAAGTGTGTCCTTCTTCATCAGTGGACGCACTTTCACTTTTGCTGTTCCGTCTTTGGCACGGGGTCCGCTCAACACTGCAGACATAAAATCTATATTCATCTGTTCTTTTAATAATGTTCTTAAATTCTCCATGCTGACATTATATCTGATTTTCACCTTTCCGTAAACAGAAAAGATCATGCATTACGCATCTTCTTGTTCCATAAAAATTCCGGAAGTCCGCACATACAGACTCCCGGAATCCCAGTATTATTCAGATTATTTACTGCATTCTTGCAAATGTAATCGTTACACGGAACAAATCTCCGTCCAGATACAATTCAAATTTTGCATCCATAAGCTTCGCCAGATCTCTCGCAATGGAGAGTCCCAGACCGCTTCCTTCGGTACTTCTGGACACATCGCCACGGATAAAACGCTCCGTCAGTTCATCCGCGCTGATATTAAGCGGCTGTTCGGAGATATTCTTCAGTGAGAATATTACTTCCTTATCCGTCATCTTCAGATCCGCGTAGATACGGCTTCCTTCCAGTGCATACTTGGCAGCATTGTTATAGATATTTTCCAAAATGCGCCATGTCCGTCTGCCATCAGCCCAGACATATGCAGGCTCCTCCGGCAGATCCAGAATCTCTTTCAGATCCCGCTTCTCGAATTTCTCCGCAAATTCGCCGCTGGTCTGCTGGATCATTTCCGTCAGGTTCAGCTTCATGCAGTTCAGCACCACGTTGCCGCTGCTGACCTTGGATGCTTCCACCACATCTTCTGTCAGTATCTTAAGCCGATGTGCCTTAGCTTCCAGCACTTCGAGATAACTCTGGATCTTTGGATCCTGAATATTTTCCCGCTTCATCAGATCAATATAATTGATGATCGATGTAAGCGGCGTCTTGATATCGTGAGATACATTCGTAATCAGATCCGTCTTCAGACGTTCATTCTTCATGCCGGCTTCTACTGCTGCATCCAGACCGTCACCGATGCGGTTAATGCTTTCTGCAATCTTTTTCTGCTCGCCTTTCAAACCTTTCAATGGTATCTTGTAATCTACCTGACCTTCCGCAATCCTATGGATGCCTTCGACAATCTGCCTTCTGCCCGCCGCCTGTGACACCACATAGATAAATGCTGCCACATCTGCCGCAATGGCAATCATTACAAAATTGGAATATCCGCTTGTCCAGAAGAACTGGGTAAAAACAAATGCGAGCATAATAATACACTGTCTTCCTACTGACGGCACCTTCCGGAAAAATGCATATGCATGAATGCCAAACCAGCGGAGCACACTTCTTTTCCACATAATTCTCGCTTTGATCCTGCGGATCAGGCTCAGATATCCGAACAAGAACAATGCACAGGTTCCAAATCCGAGCACTCCCAGTCCGATCATTGTCGGCATACTGGCTCCCGGAGACCAACCCAGATAATAGATCTGGTCAGACCACACAATACCGCTCAGATAATCGGTCACATTCACCATAATCGCAACAAATGCGCCCCAGACAGCTATCACAATCGCCGCTCCGATCTCTGTCGGCAGTTTGTCAAATCCTATTATATGCAGCTCCGTATCTTCCGGATTTCTTCCAGCCACAATGGTCAGCCAGATTACACATGCCATCAGCACTATGCTGGATAGTATTGCTCCCGCTAACGCAACCCCGATACCGGACTGATAATAACTGTAGCTGTGGCTCTCATAGTAAAATGCATCCTGAATCGGATATTTCGTATCCACGCCCATCACGAATACAAAATCCTGAGGATCTGTTACCAGACGATTGTGATAGTTACAATCACTGTATGATATACCATCCACATTCCCTTCAAACTGAGATGCCCGTGCAGTAATCTTTACATATCGGTCTGATCTCTCAATCTTTTCCACACTGGCATCCAGCTTATCAAAATCCGCATATTCTTCCCGGTTTGTATAGATCGTTTTTTTATCCCTGTCTGCATACAGATAAATCACATTGCTGTTATTTTCTTCATACCCGGAAAGCATACTGTCATATGCCTGTTTTTCCTCATTGATAATGCTGAGTACACTCCAGATCTGGGAAAATGCCATATCAAGATTACCATTCCAATCCGGATTGTGATTCACAATATCCAGCACATTCTCTGCATCGATCGGAGAACATGTCTCTTCTATCCATGTTCCGTCATAATCCCAGCAGTCCACATACTGCACTGCATTCTCTTTATCTACTACCGTCAGCTTGGAATCTCCGCTTTCTTCGTAGTACTCACCATTCTGTAACTCCTGCAGAATACTGGAAGAACTGTTATCCTCGCTTTCGTCAATGAATTTCAGTTCACCGCTGTCAATCTTTGCCTTGAAGTCACTGAAATAATAATATTCATATGTAGAATCCGGCTTCTTACAAACCAGAATCTCATCATCACTCGGACTGCCAAATTGCTCTGAAGCAATATCTCCATAGTATAATTTTTCTTCCCAATCGATCAAATCGGATAATTTGTACGCAAGACCGTGCTCATTTTTACCATCTATCGGCTGACCATTGCTGACGTTCTCGATATCTACGATCTTATCACCGTCAAATTCACCATTCGTCTCAAACTGCTCTTTTGCCTCCAGACCGGCAAGGATATCCGCATACTGATTCATAAATGTCTCTGCGAATCCCTGCGTATTTTCGTATTGTACGTTGTCCCCTTTTAATACATTTGCCGCAGCTCTGGGACAGGAAATGATCCACACCATACTGATGATCAGGATGACTGCCATCACATGCGCCAGCCCCGTCAGGATTCCTTTCATCCAGCTGCTCTTATACCATTCTTTCTTCATGTTTACTCCGTTCTGCTGCCATGTAACAGCTCATGATCAGAGTTTTTCCACCTTATAGCCTACTCCCCAGACTACTTTCAGATATCTCGGATCCTTTGGGTTGATCTCAACCTTTTCACGGATATGACGAATATGTACTGCTACCGTGTTGTCCGCGCCCAAAGCCTCCTCATTCCAGATACTTTCATAGATCTGCTCTATCGAAAAAACTCGTCCCTGATTCTTTACTAATAGTAATAATATGTTATATTCAATCGGTGTCAGCTTCACCGGCTCGCCGTCTACTGTGACCGTTTTCTGGTCGTCATTGATCACCAGTCCGCCGGTTGTGTATACCGCTTCATTCTCCTTGATACCTACTGTACTGCCAAGCTTTGTGAACCTGCGGATCTGCGACTTCACCCGTGCCACCAGTTCCAGTGGGTTAAATGGCTTCGTCACATAATCATCGGCTCCGATATTTAATCCAAGGATCTTATCTGCATCCTCGGACTTTGCTGACAGGATAATGATTGGCATATTATTCTTTTCACGGATCTTCAACGTTGCCCGGATACCGTCAAGCTTCGGCATCATCACATCTATAATAAGTAGGTCAAACTGCTCCTTTTCCAGCATCTGCACTGCCTCGGCTCCGTCATAAGCCTTTTTGATCTCGTATCCCTCCTGGGACAGATATATCTCGATCGCATCTACGATTGCTTTGTCATCATCACATACTAATATTTTAGACATTTTTATCACCTCACTCTCACTATAAAGCATCCCCTTAAGAAGTTCAATTAAGATGTTTAATTAAGAAACTCTAACCTCTTTACAATGACAGCATAACAATGATTTTTTAATATCCATAAATGGAAATTCTTAAGGATTTTTGAAGATTCTTACAGGACCTTCGATATGATAGCCTTCGATCATGCCCGCTAATTCTTTTTTCTCCTTCTCAGCTTCCGCCTGTGTCCGTGCACAGGATATCCAATATACTCCGAACGAAATCCCAAGTTTCTCACAGCTGTCCGCATTTGCACGAAAGAACCGATCCACTTCACCACCGTATCCGACACACAGCATAACCCCTTCTATACCTGCCCGTTTTACCATTTTCCAGTTAACCTCTCCCATGCTTTCGTTAACAAGTACCGTGTATTTTTCCATAGTTAACTCCATTTTACCGCTTGCTGTTATCATATGCGCAACTTTTGGTAATGTGATACAAAATTCATTTAAAAATATGTGCTTTTTTGACTCATTTGCACGAATTTTATTTACAAATGCGATAAAAATGATTTATCATATAACTACGGTACTTGTATTAACAGTTGTTAAGATACAGATGGCTCAGCGAAAGGAGTCAATGATATGAGAGATATACAAAGACTGGTTCGTTCCTTGGGTATTGGTGGAAATTATCAGGGATACCGGTATTTATTGTATGCCATCTCCCTCTGTCTCCAGAACGAAGATTATCTGTTGGGCGTGAGCAAGCTGTTATATCCGGAGATTGCTCATACTTACCAGACCTCTGCAAGCAGTGTAGAGCGTAATCTGCGTACCGTTGTATCCGTCTGTTGGGAGCGTGGAAACCGCCCCCTGTTGGAATCCATATCGCTTTGTCCACTCTCCTCGAAACCAACCATTGGCGAGTTTCTGGACATACTTACTGAGTACCTGCGGGATTCAGCAGATTATTAACTGACAGTTTCCAAATCTAATTATCTCATGGCACTCTCAGGAGACTTCCTGGGAGTGTATTTCTGTGTATTTTAAAAGTTATTCTCATTTTATTAAGATGTTTTTAATATTTTTTCGATTTCTTTTAGAGAATCAACATATTTCTGACATATTTGGCTATTATAATAAATGTCAGATAGTTGAGAAGTGATCAACTATCTCCCCCTCATAAAGTACTAACCAATTATTTTGGTGACGCACTTTACTCTCATTCCTTTAGATAACTATAACAACGACGAAGGGCGTGAATTTTACGATTCACGCCCTTTCGCTGTCTACAGGTACTTCGCCAGCATCTGCACTACTTCTTCTATCCGGATCGGCTTCGACAGATGTTCATTCATCCCTGCCTTAAGACACGCCTCGATATCTTCCTGATATGCATTGGCTGTCAATGCTATGATTGGGATACTCTCTGCTTCCGGATGATCCAGTTTACGAATATAGCCGGCTGCTTCCAGACCATTCATAACCGGCATCTGCATGTCCATTAATATCGCATCGTATTCCCCTTCTCTGGAATCTTTAAACAATTCCAGACACTCTTTTCCATTGACCGCTCTCACGCAACGGATTCCCTGCATCCGAAGCTGCTCCTGCAGAATCTCATAATTCAGGTCATTATCCTCTGCCGCCAGCAATGTGATCTCACGATCCGGCAGAGTAAGAACATCCTGTTTTTCTCCTGAATCGGTGATCTTATCTTCTTTGGCATATGGCAGATCCAGTATGATCCGGAACGTACTTCCGCGCTGTACCTGACTTTCTACTTCTATGGTTCCGCCCATCAGATCTACGATCATCTTGACGATTGCAAGTCCCAGTCCGCTGCCACGCACCTTATTCACGCGGGTATCGATCTCTCTGGAGAATCTGGAGTACATTTTCTCCATGAATTCCGGTGTCATGCCGATACCGGTATCGCTGATTACTGTGACCAGTCTGATCTTGTCTGGCGTATCAGATGCCTCTTCGTATATTTCAAATGTAACCGTGCCGCCCTCCGGCGTATATTTTACCGCATTCGATAACAGATTCACATAGACCTGTCGCAGACGGAGCTGATCAGATATCAGGATTCTGTGTGTGATATCCCTGTTCCTGCTGACATACCGCAAATGCTTCGCCTCAGCAATTCCTCTTAATGTCTCATTACAGTCCTCGCACAGTTCCAATATATCTACCGGCTGGCTTCCGATCAGCATCTCACCGCTTTCAATTCTGGAAATATCCAACACATCATCAATCAACTGCTGCAGATTGGCGCTACTTAACAGTATCTTATCCAGATATCTCTGGATTTCCTCTGGTTTATCCGTGTGCTGACTGGCAATATTGGCAAAGCCTACGATTGCATTCATCGGCGTACGGATATCGTGTGACATCCGCGACAGAAACTCGGACTTCGCCTCATTTGCCTGATTAGCGTCATCTGCCACTCCGATCAGGTATCTTTCTTTCCGTTTCTCCTCACTGATGACACGGATTGCTAACAGCACTTTCTCCGGAACACCCGCCTCATCTCTGGACTGCACGATAAAGCGCGCCAGATGCCAGTTACTGTCCTTTACCATATACTCCAGCGCAATCGAATCATCTTCCACCAGACGGTCTGCAAGCGTTGTGATATCCATAAACCTGTCCGCATACGCTACATGTTCATCGATAATAAATTCTTCCAGACTTTGCACTGCTCTGTCAAACCGGTCTTCGCCATCCGCCCCCAGAAGCTTTCCGTCATTTCCCGATATTTCTTCAAAATGCCGGAAGTCCAACAGAATCTGAAAGCTGTCTTTCGTCCGCTGTATTCTGGTCGCACGTATTTCAAAATACTGCTGTCCCCTCTCATTTGGAATCATCTGAAAATGATAGGTAATTGTATCTTTTGTCTTAAGTGTCTGTATCAGATGTTCCGGTGCAAATACTTCCATATAATCCGGTGCAGACTCCCTGACTACATATGCATCATAAAACTCACGCATAGCCTTACTATAACAAAGGGTATTCCCCCGCTGCTTTTCAATGACTTTCGCACCATTCGTCCGGCGCTCAATCTTCACAATCTCAGCCAAATCACGCATCAGGTCTACCTTAAATACGGATGTACTGTCATTGCACAGAATCAGCGAGCTGTTGGATAAACAATTCAGACACATCTTCATAAGGATTGTCCATTCCGATAAAGCCACGGATCTCGTTCCGGCTGTACAACGGTGCGATTACCAATCTCCGCACTCCTTTAACCCTCAACAGCTCATATTCTTTCGGCATCGAATCCCTGATCTTTTCCAGATCACGGATAACTACCGCCTGTCCCTCTTTGAATAATCGAAGCCAGTTCGGTATATCTCTGGATTCTACAACCTCCATCGTATTCAATCGTTCCATCCCCGGCGCACAATATTCATAGAGCCGTTCATACCTCTCCGATCCACCGGTAATCTTATCGAACATAAACACACGGTCTGCACCGCCACACTTACTCAGGAGTTTCAACATTTCCTGTACCTGCTCCTGCATCTCCTGCATATTTTCCGCACGATCTACCAGTGGAAGCCTCTGTAGTATCTTTGGTGCATATTCCTGCATCGCCTTTTGTGTGCTGTATTTCCTTATGTCCGTTCGATCATCCATATCTTGACTCCTCTTCGCGCATCCGCTTTCTTTTTATTATATCACTTTAGCTTACTAAAGAATAGCAAAAATTGTTATAAAACAAAGACTGTAACCAATCTATTTTCTGATTAATCACAGTCTTGTATCTTATTATTTATTCTTCATATGTTCTGTATGCAGCAACATGTGTGATCTGTGCGAATTCGGCTTCTCGAAGTATTCTTCGTACAATTTCTGCACATCCGGATTCTCATGGGAGTATCGGATATCCGCATTCTTATCCAGATAATACAGATTCTTACCTCGCTCAAATGCAAGTTCTTCGCCGTCATGGATCGGCTGACCGCCGCCTCCTACGCATCCGCCCGGACACGCCATGACTTCCACGAAATCATACTGCGCCTCACCACGCTCGATCTTGTCGATCAGTGCTCTTGCATTGCCAAGTCCACTGACTGCTGCCGTACGCACCGTCACATCATCTACTTGGAATACTGCTTCCTGCACGCCCTGATGCTCGTTAAATCCGGTACTTCTGACTGCCTGGAATGCATCCGCCGGCGGATTCTCACCTTTCAGCAGATAATATGCCGTACGGAGTGCAGCTTCCATTACACCACCGGTTGCTCCGAAGATCACGCCTGCTCCGGTGCCCTCCTGCATCGGACGGTCGCTTTCCCGATCTACCAGTGTAGACGGCTCGATATGTGCCGCACGGATCATACGCAGAAGCTCTCTGGTCGTTACTACCGCATCCACATCGTGTCCCGCGTATTCTCCATAATACAGATCCATCTCACGCTCACTCTTCTTAGCTACGCACGGCATCACAGATACTGTATAGATCTTCTCCGGCGATATGCCAAGTTTCTCTGCAAAATACGTCTTCATTACCGCTCCAAACATCTGCTGCGGTGACTTCGCTGATGACAGATATTTCACCAGATGCGGATACTGAGACTTAATAAAACGGATCCATCCCGGACAACACGAGGTAAACATCGGTCTGTCTTTCAGCTCACCGGAAGTAAATCTCTGCAAGAATTCGGTTCCTTCTTCCATAATGGTCAGGTCTGCGGAGAATGAGGTATCAAATACATACTCCGCCCCCAGTCTCTTCCATACATCGATAATCTTGCCGACTGTTGCCTCTTCCCGTGACATGCCCAGTTCTTCGCCCCAGGCTGCACGTACTGCCGGTGCGATCTGAACCACTACGACCTTCTCCGGATCTGAAATCGCATTCCATACTTTCTCTGTCTCGTCACGCTCTGTCAGTGCTCCTGTCGGGCAGTGCGTAATACACTGTCCGCAGAGCGCACATGCTGCTTCTTCAATCTTCTTATAGCCAGCCACATTGATCGTGGTCCGCGAACCGGTTCCTTCCACATCCCAGATACTCAGGCTCTGCACCTTGTCACACACCTGGATACAACGCATGCATTTGATACATTTGGAAGAATCGCGGATCAGTGGGAAGTCCTTGCTCCATGGCTGCTTCTCGATCTCCATCTTAAATGGAATATGTATAATGTTCAGATCATTAGCCACTCTCTGCAAACTGCAGTTGCCACTTCGGATGCAGGTCACACATTCACAGTTATGCTGTGACAGGATCAGTTCCACCGTGGTACGTCTGTTCCGGCGCACCTTTGGACTGTTGGTGTAAATGACCATGCCTTCCTCTACGATATTATTGCAGGAAGTGATCAGCTTATCCTTGCCTTCAATCTCCACTACACAGACACGACAGGCTGCAATCTCGTTGATCCCTTTCAGATAACACAGCTTCGGAATCGGAATCCCATTCTGTCTGGCAGCTTCCATGATGGTCGTATTTTCCGGTGCGGAAATCTGTTTTCCGTCTATTGTAAGATTTACCATAATGTCTCTCTGCCTCCTTTGAATATTCCGTATCCGAAATGGTCACAACGCAGACATCTGCCCGCTTCCTGTCTCGCCTCATTTTCGGTCATGCAGTTCTCCACTGCCTCAAAATCACAGACTCTCTCACAGGCTTCACGCTCTGTAAGGTCGATGCGTCCGCATGGGATCTTATCTTCCAGCTTCGCCTCTGGGATCTCCACATCGCAGGAAATCTCATGGCGGAATCCCAGATATTCATCAATATTGGCTGCCACAACCTTGGCTGCAGCAATTGCCTTGATAACCGTCGCCGGTCCGCTGGAGCAGTCTCCTCCGGCATATACATCCGGCATATCCTCAACCGCACCTGTACTGGTAGTGATGATCTTACCTCTGGATACCGGAATACCTGCCGCCTCGAAATGCGCCGTCTCGATATTCTGTCCGATAGCTACAACCAGCACATCACATGGGATGTAAATGTCATCTTCGCCGGTCGGACGTACACTTGCACGGCCATTCTTAATCGTACTTACCATCTGCGGAGTCACATAGATACCCTTTACATGGTTATTCTCATCCACATCAATCGCTGACGGTGCTTTCAGTGTCTGCAGTTCGATTCCCTCAGCTACTGCTCCGTTAATCTCACCCGGAAGCGCTGTCATATCTGCCATTCTTCTTCTATATACAATGCTTACTTTCTTTGCACCCAGACGTTTCGCTGTACGTACCGCATCCATGGACACGTTACCGCCACCGATAACTGCCACTTCCTTGCCGGTCAGATCGGTAATGATATTTTTACCGATATTTCTCAGGAACTGTACCGCTGACATTACGCCCTCTGCGTCCTCGCCTTCCAATCCAAGCTTCTTATCCGTACTTGCACCGATCGTGATTAACACTGCATCATACTGCTCACGCAGTTCCTGAATGGTAATATCCTGACCGATCTTCTTACCATATTCTACCTGTACGCCCGTCTTCAGGATCGCATTTACATCGTCCTCCAGACGTTCCTTCGGCAGACGATAATTCGGAATACCATAACGCAGCATACCGCCAAGCTTTGGCAGCATCTCGTATACCGTTGTCTGATGTCCCATCAGCTGCAGATAATATGCTGCACTAAGTCCTCCCGGTCCTCCGCCGAGTACCGCAATCTTCATGCCTGTGGACGGAGCACATTTTGGAGGCTCTACCTCTCCTGCAAAATCCGCAGCGACACGCTTCAGGCCTCTGATATTGACAGAATCATCGACCATATTTCTACGGCATCTCAGTTCGCACGGATGCTCACAGATAAATCCGCAGGTCGTTGGAAATGGATTATCCTTGCGGATCAGGCGGACAGCGTCTGCATATCTTCCTTCTCCTACCAGCGCAATATATCCCGGTATATCTACATGTGCCGGACAGAGTGCCACACAAGGTACCGGCTGGCTGTATGTACAGGTACATCTGCCGTGGCGGATGTGTTCAATATAATCATCCCGGTATCCCACCAGTCCTTTATATACCATATGTGCTGCTTCATATCCGATGGCACAGTCCGCAGATTCCATAATCGAAAGTGCTGTCTCTTCCATCGTATCCAGCGTCTCCATCGTCGCATTGCCATCCAATACATCTTTGATAAAATGATTCAGCTGCCCAAGACCGATACGGCACGGTACACATTTACCACAGGTCTGTGCATGACACAGTTCCAGAAATGCTCTGGACATATCCACGGGACATAAGCCCGGCGGGCTTGATTCTATTCTACGCTCCAAATCCTTGTACAGCTCTTCCATTACAATGTGTGTACGATTCGGAGTTCTAAGTTCCAGTCTGCTCATATAACTGTCTCCTCTCTGATATCTATCCCAATATCCATAATTGCGTATATTTTATCAGAAAACCCAGACAAAAAGAACAATTTCTCTATAAGTAGTTTATTTAACGGGTATGACATTTTTTCATCAAAACAGAGCGCACTCTAATTATTTTCTACAGAGTTTCCTAACGTTTTCTTAAGGAACTTCACATTTATTTTCCAGATCTTACATATTTTGGTCACATTCCTTCGATATACTATAACCATCAACAGGAAAACAAAATACCTAAATGAAAGAAGACGGCGGTTGTGTAGAATCGCTTCATACAACCGCCGGACTTCGTCTAAACTTTTGAATTAAATATTAGATACCCTATGAAATGTCATATCGTATCTTCATATAGATTTCCTTTCTTCTCCGATCGGCTTCTCAAGCCGGTCGTTTCTTTTGTTTCGTTCAGCGCCAAGCAGAATTGTGCAGCAAGAAGGAATCGTGCTTGCACGAATGATCTTCTTGATGTGCAATTCTATTTGGCGGTTACGCTCACTGACGAAATGCGCAGCATTTTGGAAGTGGCGCTGAACGAAACATTAAGGTAAAACACTCACTTATCCCGCCTTCTGCTATAAACACCTCCGGCCAGCACACCGGATACCGCCAGTAACGCCATCCAC
>CAVAVU010000095.1:0-13586 GCA_963592205.1 bacterium | reverse complement strand
ATCCACAACCCGATATCTGCAACATCTCCTGTCCGCGCCACGGTTCCTTTTTTCTCTCCGGTATAACCGTTTTTGAACCGGATCTCGTCTACTTTGTTGCCTTCTTTATTCGCCGCGATCATCTGCACACCAAAGCTTCCATCCGCTAGATTCTCCACATACACTGCGATCTCATAGGTCTGCTTATCATAGTCATAACCTTTCTCTTCATTCTGCACAGACTGCTTCAGCGTATAATGCCAGACCCCTGTATGTGTATATGTGATCGGTCCGACTTCTTTCTTTTCGCTTCCCGTCATGTCGAACACGTACCGATCTCCGTCACTGCCTTCCGGCATCGGCGCATCCTGCTCTTCCCGGATCAGTTCATACCGGAATGTCTGATCCAGCTTATCCGGCAGTGTATTCCTGGTTTCAAACTGCTGCACAACAGGAATCATGACAGATGCCGTCTGTTCCGCTCCCAGTACTTCTTCTGCCGGAAGCAGAATCAGACTGGCAACGGCACACAATATTAATTTTTTTATTTCTATATTCATGTTTCCACTTCCTTTTAATGATTCCGTTTCGTTTTATCGTCTCATTATTTCTGTGATTTTGTGCCAAATGGATTCTCATATACTTTGTCCGTGATTCTTCCCACCAACACATACCGTCCATTTGTCCTGCCGGAATCACAGGTAGACAGGGTCAGAAAATGCTCTTTCGCAGACAATTCCGTTTCCCGATAATATAATGCTTTTTCACGCAGACAGGACAGATACTTCTCCTGTTCATCCTCTGTCAGTGTCACGTTGTAGATCATAGCATCGTATGCGTCTGCTTCCAGAAATGCGATAAATTCAAGTCCATGATACTGTCCGTTATAATACAGACTCCCATACCGGTGTTCTTCAAAAAACGGTCGTTCCGCAAAATACTCCAGCTCGCCAAACATGGTCTGTTTTTCCATATGATGACCATAGATCACGTGATTCAGATCGGTAAAATCTGCCGAATTCTGGCAGTCCAGAAATAAGCTTCCCGCCAGTGCAAACTCCCCGGTAATATCCGTATTCACATATTTGGTATTATCGTCTGCCTGCGCAAACGGATAATCGATCTTTGTTCCATATACCGGAATCCGGAATCTCTTCCATATATCGGTTAATGACAGTTGCTGTCTGATCCTCAGATAAGGTTCCTTCACATTTTTCATACGATGTCTGATATCCATCTTTATTTGCCTGAATCTCTGTCACCTGGTAACTGGTTCCCACCGGCAGCTTCTCGACACATACCTGTTCACCATCCCGAAGCGTGACCACTGCCTCGCCACTGCTGTCAAACTCCACTCCGCCATAGGTTCCGGTTATCGGATTACCGTTCTTATCTGACAGACGAATCTTCATCTCGAATTGCTTTGTCTTATTGCCAAGCTTTCCTTCCACTTTTTTCTGCACTGTTAATGACGGCATCTTGGTATTGATCACGACATATCCCTGTTCGGCATTACCGGTAATCGCTGCTTCATATCCATCCACTGCATCTTCGGCAATTCGATAGGTATGTCCCTTTGCCACATGGGTAAATGTTCCCGCCCACTGATTCGCAGCGCTAAGTGCCAATGTGCGGTACGCCGTCTGTTCATTATCCCGATATAAGCGGATCACGATCTGCTCCGGAAGACTCGTATTCTGATCGGTATTCGCCCATCTCTTGCTTACCGGTATCCGTGTATCCGATACCTGCACAACCGGCTTTTCCTGATATATATCCGTATCCGATGCTGCACCGGCCGGACCATAGGTATATCTAAGAGACACATTTTCATTTACATTAGAGTAAAATCCATTCTTTCCTGCACTTCCTGTATGCGGATAGGTACCATTTTGATCTGCATATTCATCATATGCTTTCTGTGTAGGCTTCACTTCGAAGTTCACAGCATACACAGTATCCTTATCCAATACAAAATCACTTTTAAATGCTGCCGTGACCGTCTTAGTATCCGCATGATACTGAACTGTAACTGTTCCGTTCTGAGTGATGTCAGTAGTCACCCCATTCTTTGTTGCCGTTACGGTATAATTCAATGTGCCATTCGGCAATTCCACATAGTCACTGAGCACATCTGTGATCGTCACATTCCGGCAGGTATACTCGATACTCTCTGCAATTTCTTTAAATGCCTCTGCTAACTGATCACTGTCTGCTGCTTTATAATATTTTGTAGCCACCGCACTGGAACTTTTCAGCAGATCTTCCATTCTGGTGTTACCACTTCCCCACGCCGATCCAAATCCAATGGTATAAAATGCATTTAATCCGGTAATCTGCCTGAGCTGTGCCTGCGCATTACTATAAGCTGTAGAATCGAAGCTGTTGCCATTGCCTCTGGTATTACCTTGACCGTCATAGTAAAATGTTGGTTCTCCGTCTGACAGGAACACTACGATTTTCTGTGCGTCTGACCTGCATGCTCCAAGCAGCTTTGCTCCTGTCCGAAGTCCTGCTTCCAGTTCGTACCGCCATCAGCCTGCATTGCATTCACACTTCTGTCAATCGTCGCTTTGTTGTCTGTCCATGTCTGCTCTGTCCAGGCATCGTTGTAAGTTCCATCCTCTGTATTTCCGCTATAACTCACAACAGCCATCCTTGCATCCAATGTCGAGTTAGTTCCGAGAATTGCTTCTGTCAGCCCCTTCGTCCCAGACACCACATTTTTCAACACTTTCATCTTAACCTGTCTGTTGAACAAGCTTCCGATTTCTTCCGACATACTTCCTGACTTATCTATGATGAGCAGTACATCCACTTTGGGTCTGACACTTTCGGAGGCATAAGCTCCTTTGACATCTAATGTCAGTGTATAACTGTCATTGCCGTTATATCGGATATACTTGTGATGCTCCGGCACTACTTTCTCGGCAGTGCTCCGCTGCAGACTCATCAGAAGCGGAGAACTTTCCGTATCCACAGCTTCTGCATCCGCAGGCTCAGACTCTGTAACATCCTCCGCTGGCTGTGCAGCATCCTGCGAATTCGCTTCTGACAATCCGCTTTCCCCAGAACCTGTTTCTGACCGTCCATTTTCCTGCATTCCCGATTCCTGGTCAGCCTGTTGTTCGGAATCTCCTGACTGCATGCCCCCTGACTCTCCGTCTGTCTGTCCTACATCGACGTCCACCTGTTCTACCGGCATCTTCCCTGCGACTTCATCTGCATACGCTGATATGGTACTCATTCCAAAGAGCATTGCCATGGCTAACATCACTGCCAGCAGGCGTCTCTTCCCGGAATGACCATGATATCTTCTCTTCTTCACATCCGCCCCTCCCTTTCTCTGTGCACTTTTCAAGGCTGTAGTAAGAATATATGCAGTTTTTGTGACAGGCATACCAACATTTGCCAGTTAATTTTCGACAAACTCGGACTTCTCCTCGCCACAACATGTCATCTCGCCTGACGGCTTATTGCGCAAAAAACAAGCAGATATATAACTCTTCTGGAGGGTATCTCGCGAGAGTCATATATCTGCCTTACGATAATGTCTTATTTAATTAGATGCCAGGGTCAAAAGCACGAAACAATCCACAGGCATCATAGTTTGGTCAAAAGTTCATTACTTTTGCCACTCTTTTACTTCCCGTCTCAGCCAGTCTGCCCAGGCTTCAAAGCCTTCTCCGGTCTTTGCTGACACGAATATAACTTCTGCTTTCGGATTCAGCTTGTGGATCCGTTCTTCTACCTCTTCTTTGCTGAAATCATCAAATACGCACAGGGTATCGCATTTATTGATAAGTACCACATCACAGATAGAGAACATGAGCGGATACTTTAACGGCTTGTCATCCCCTTCCGGTACGGAAAGGATCATTGCATTCTTTGCGCTGCCGGTATCAAATTCCGCCGGGCATACCAGATTACCGACATTTTCCAGCACTACCAGATCCAGATCTTCGGTACCAAATTCATGGACACCCTGTCTCGTCATATCCGCATCCAGATGGCACATACCACCGGTATGGATCTGAATGGCTCTGACACCTGTCTCTGAGATTGCCTGTGCATCTACATCCGAATCAATATCCGCTTCCATAACTCCGATCTTCATCTCATCCTTCAGCATCGCGATCGTGCGCTTCAGCGTTGTTGTCTTGCCTGCTCCCGGAGATGACATCAGGTTCAGGAGAAATGTGCCCTCTCCTTTCATTTCCTGACGGAGTCTTTCTGCATCTGCGTCATTGTCTTCGAAGATGCTTCTTTTTACTTCGATAATCTTGTAGTCTTTCATTCTTCGCTTACCTCGATTTCTTTAATCTGATGTTCATTGCCCTGTACCAAGTAGGTATGTTCACTGCCACAATACGGACATTTCTTCCCATACTGAACCGTTGGATAGGTCTCTTCACAATCCTCACAGAAAGTGATTGCAGGAATCGTCTCGATCTCCAGCTCACAACCATCCATAAGTTCACTCTTTGAGCATTTCCATTTCCAGCAGTCTTTCAGATAATACGGGATGATCGTTGACACTTCACCGATCTGCAGCACTACTTTTTTCACCTTTTCTGCCTGATTCTCCAGCGCAATATTCTCTACTGTCTTCACTATATGAAAGACGATTCCCAGTTCGTGCATAGTGGTTCCTCTTATTTCTTCTTGTTCTTAAGCTTTCTTCCGGCAGTCTGTGCCTGCTTTTTCGCAAACTTCGCTGCTGTTCCGGCCTGTTTTGCAGCCGTTCCCGCATATTTTTTAATCACAGGAATCTTAGATGCTGCCGTCTTCACGCTTTGACCTGCCATATATTTGCCGATCTCTTTAAATTTATCTTCAGAACGTGTCATCTTAGAGCATTCCGGATGATCTCTGTGCAGATGGATCGCGTCAAATTCACACTTGGTTGTACAGATACCACAGCCGATACATTTATTTTCATCCACTACAGAAGCTCCGCATCCAAGACATCTGCCAGCTTCCAGATGCACCTGTTCCTCAGTCAGTGTACCTCTCAGGTCACGGAACGAATGCTTTTTATCTGCGTTCTCAGCTTCTGCTGCTTCCTGGCGGCCAATGGTGTCATATCCCTCTACCATGATATCATCCTTGTTGAGTTCATGGAAGTCTCTGCGGTTACGTCCGATCGTCATGCTCGCGCCTGTATGTACATATCTGTGCAATGATTCTGCCGCACATTTACCAGCTTCGATTGCATCAATGACAAACTTCGGTCCCGTATATACATCTCCGCCTACGAAGATATCTGGCTCTGCCGTCTGATAGGTCAGCGGATCTGCCACAGGATAATTACCATGCCAGAATTCTACCTTTGTGCCATCCAGCAGCTCTCCCCACTTGATGCCCTGTCCAACTGCAAAGATCAGGTGATCACACTCTACTGTAATCGTGTCATTCTCATCGTACTGCGGATTGAACTTGCCAGATGCATCCTTTACAGATATGCATTTCTGGAATACAACTGCTTTGACTTTACCATCAGCATCCTTCTGTATCTCCTTTGGTCCCCAGCTGTTCTCGATCGCAATCTCTTCTTCCAGCGTCTCACGGATCTCGTCTGCGGATGCAGGCATCGTCTCACGGTCTTCCAGACAGTACATAGCCACATGCTCGCCGCCAAATCTGGCTGCTGTTCTTGCACAGTCTACCGCTACATTACCGCCTCCGATAACAACTACATTGCCAGACATCTTCTGTGTCTGATCTTCTGTTGCACGATGCAGGAAATCAACTGCGATCTCAATATCTGCTGCATCACTTCCCGGAATCGGAGGAACTTTACCATCCTGACATCCGATTGCTACATAAAATGCCTGATAACCGTCTTCGCGAAGTTCCTGAATGGTAATATCTTTACCAATCTCTACGCCACATTTAATCTCTACGCCAAGATCACGCAGCACATCAATCTCTGCCTCAATGACATCTTTTTCCAGCTTGTAAGACGGAATACCATATGTCATCATACCACCAGGTCTTGCGTTCTTTTCAAATACGGTTGGCTTATATCCCTTGGTTGCCAGATAAAATGCGCAGGAAAGTCCTGCCGGACCTGCTCCGATAACTGCGATTTTCTGATCCCATTCTGTCAAACGGTTCGATGCGATCACTACCGGAGGTACATATCTGCTTTCTTTGTGCAGATCCTGTTCTGCGATAAATTTCTTAATATCATCAATGGCTACTGCCTGATCGATAGTTCCTCTGGTACATGCTGCCTCGCAGCGCTTATTACAGACGCGTCCGCAGATTGCCGGGAACGGATTATCTTTCTTGATCAACGCCAGTGCTTCCTGATACTTACCTTCTTTTGCTTTGCGAATATATCCCTGTACCGCTACGTGTGCCGGACAGGCCGCCTTACACGGTGAAGTACCTGTCTCATAACAGTTGATACGGTTATTATCGCGGTAATTCTCGTCGTATTTATCCTTACCCCATACCAGCTTATTCGGCAATTCATGCTTCGGATATGCCACCTCTGTTCCGTCCTTCTTGCACAGCTTCTGTCCAAGTTTGACTGCTCCTGCCGGACAGTATTCCACACACTTACCACAGGCTACACATTTATCCTTTTCCACTTTTGCTGTATAAGCACTGCGGCTCATATTTGGTGTATTGAACAACTGAGATGTACGGAGCGCATTACAGATATTTACATTACAGTTACAGATACCAAAGATCTTATTTTCACCATCAATATTTGTAATCTGATGGACAAAGCCATTATCTTCTGCTTTACGAAAGATTTCCATTGCTTCTTCGTATGTAATATCGTGACCCTTGCCTGTCTCACGGCAGTAATCTGCAAAGTCGCCCACACCGATACACCAGTTCATTTCGTCATCCGCACAGCCTTCATCCAGTGCTTTACGACTGGCACGGCAGGAACACTGACCCACACCAATATGTCCTTCGTATTTCTTTAACCAATAAGAAATGTGTTCCAGATCGATGGTTCCATTCTCCATGGAGATTGCTTTCTCGACCGGAATTACATGCATACCGATACCGGCACCTCCCGGCGGAACCATATGTGTGATGCCGTCCAACGGTACAAATGTCATACGCTCGAAGAAACTTGCCAGCGCCGGATGCTCCCGCAGACGCTTGTTGCCCTCCGGGCCTTCTTCCATGTTAAATAATTCTGCAGATCCCGGCACGAACATCGGCAGACAGTATCTTCTGTCAGATGGGCCAGGGATTGCTCCGTTGTGATCATAATTGTTGCCATAGTCATATTCCAGCAGACCGATGTAGCTCATCTCATCCAGCAGCTCCTGAAAATGTGCTTTGTCCTTCTCTTCTACTTTATTCAGTTTCCACAACTCTTCGATCTTATAGTGATGACGCAGCTTCATGGTCAGTGCCACATCTGCCATTTCCTCTGTTACGATCTCGGCCAGTCCCCAATACTCAGCGTCATCAACCGTAACTCCTTTGATCTTATGTGCTGCTACATCTGTAATCTTTCTGCCAAGTTTTAAGATCTTCTCACTTGGTCTCTTATCTCCCATATGCGGCGGGATAACCGCTTTACTCATTTCCGGCATCTCAAGTACCTCCTAATTATTTTGTTACACCTATTTTATCCTATTCTATATTTCATCATCACTGTGCCTGAACCGCTCCAAAATGCAGTTCCCGCATACCTTCTACCTCGTCGCAGATCTGCTTCAGGCTGCAGGACTGACAGTTCATGGCAATGTCTTTTAATATGTGATCGATTGCTCTTGTAATCTGCTCCGCTTTCTTCACCTGCTGTTCCAGCTCCCGGTACGGGAAATCATCCATCGTCAGGAAGATCAATTTTACCGCCTCCACTGCCGGATTCTTATGATAGGATCTGAGGAACATATTACCGATCTTTTCAAAATCCAGACCCTTATGCAGGGCATCTTTCCCGATCCTTACCATCTCCCGCTCGCTGGCTGCGGAGATCCTCATCATATAGCCTTCCGGATACATATGATATTTGGTATATTCCAGTCTCCGAATCTGATTGTACAGAGCATCTCCTTCGCCCATGATGTCTTCCTTCACCCGCACCAGTGCCAGTCTGGCAAATGCGGTATTCTTCCGGATCTCCGGCAGATCTTTTCCGTACAGCCAGATCTCATCTCCGGATACCAGTTCCTTATCTGCTGTCAACATCTGGCTTCCGATCGCAGGAAGATTATCTCCGCCCAGTTCGTATGCCATCTCACTGCGCAGGATCATACTGTCCTTTCCGGTATCTTTCCAGGAGCCTGCCGCCTCCGTCCGAAGCTTCTTACCGGACTGCGTTTCCAGCAGATGCAGACTCTCATGGATCACTTCATCATATAATCTCATTATAACTTCCGCTCCCTCGGCACTCTGTCATGCCATTTCTCCAGATACGGTTCCAGAGCTGCTGCCGCTTTCATATCCAGATTGAAGAAATATACGATAAATGTCACGATAAAGAACAGCAACGAAGCAATTCCCAGTATGCCTAAGATCTTTTTTAATTTCTTTCCTGCTTCTTTCATGCTGCGCCTCCCTTTTGTCTTGCAAATTCAGCGGCTCCGATTGCTCCGATCAGCTGCGGATCTACCGGAAGATCGATAACTTTCAGCTTCAATACCTTCTCAATTGCAGCCTTTAATCCTTCGTTCTTCGCGCAGCCACCGGTCAGCGTGATCCGGTCTACTGCTCCTGCCTTCTTGGACATTACGAAACATCTCTTTGCCACGGACAGCTCAATACCTGCTGCGATCTCATCCATCGGTTTTCCTTCACCTACCAGTGAAATAACCTCGCTCTCAGCAAACACAGTACACTGCGCAGTGATCGGGATTACATTCTTCGCCCGCAGTGCAAGCTTCGAGAACTCTGTCAGATCCATCTCAAATGCCTTTGCCATCGCCTCAAAGAAGCGTCCTGTTCCGGCTGCGCATTTGTCATTCATTGCAAAGTTCAATACCGTTCCATCGGTATCTACCGCAATTCCCTTGACGTCCTGGCCTCCAATATCAATGATCGAACGGACACTTGGATCTGCCACATGTACGCCCATCGCATGACAGCTGATCTCGGATATATTTTCATCTGCAAACGGTACTTTATTTCTTCCATAACCGGTTCCTACCAGATAGGCAAGATCCTTCGCGCTCTTAAGCTCCGGCACCTGTGCTACTGCTTCATCCAGCGCGGCCTGTGCACTGAGCACAGAATTAATCCGGCTTCGCAACGTAACATCCGCAACCATTTTTCCAGTTTCATCCAGAATTACACATTTTGTATAGGTACTTCCGGAATCACATCCTCCATAATATTTCATACTCTCATCCTCCTACCACGAACTTCCATCGTCGATGTCTTCCAGACTCGGATCTAACGGTTCTTCTCTGAGCACACTTCTCATATAACGGTTTACATCCTGTCTGAGGCTTGCTCTCGGCACAACTCTCGGATCCATCAGATCATGTGTCGCCCAGATTAATTTGATTCCATGTATTCTCGCCTGTTCTTCAAACATGCCATGCATGCCGTCAAGTGCCTTGCAGCTCATGTGCTCCCACAGAATGACCATATCTGCATTAAACTGTTCGCAGAATCTCCAGAGGTCATCCAGCAGCACCTTGTAACCGCCATGTGTACGGTTGCGCATGATCATATTTTCATACAAATGTGCCATATCGTAGATTGCCTGTTCCGGATCGTCCTCCGAGATCATTCTGGTAGATACCAGACTCAACATATCCACCAATGGCAGAATGCCCCAACAGTTCTGCAACCACGGCAGGAAATCTGTATAATACTGTGCCTGTACGCCCCAGATGATTGCACGATGGCGGTACTCCGGCACAATCATTTCTTTCTTCTTATAGGAATCCATGGCAAGCTTCGTGATCTTCTTATCAGCATCTAAAAATGCAGGAACCTTGCCACCGATTGCCATGTACACGGTCTCTGTATACAGCGCCAGGTTCGCTCCGATTACCTGCGGGTATTCGGTTGTACTCATATCCAGCCATTCCAGACGCTCTCTGGTTTCCGCATTGAAACGCTTCGCACATTCAAAATACGCATCCCAATCCCATTTCTCTCCGGTGCAGTCTTCGATGAATTTGATCGCATTGCGGATTTCCTGAGCCGCATACTCCTGTACGCCATCTTCCGTGTGGCGCATCGGCGCTGCTAACTGGAAGCACGGAATGCCATGCTCGCCTTCCAGACGTCTCGCCATAATGCCATTTCCCATCATACTGCCATCACAGGTAGTGTTACACTGGATCGCACATGCTCCAAATATCGGGAAGTCATCCGCAATCGATACGCCGGCTTCTGCTTCCGGCATCGGACAGACATCACCGGACAGACCGTATTCCTGTGCCACATCAATGTACGGACACACGGCATCCTGCTGAAGCAGCACGCTGACATAGACCGCCGGGATCTCGCGTCCCAAGCCGATCAGGTTCGGGAATCCACACAACAGATGGGACATCTCATTTTCATCCAGAATAACGATCTTCTTGGATAATTCTTCATCCTTTCCAATGTTCTTATCCGCGCGGAACATATTCTGCATCAGCTTCGCAATATCTTCCACGACCAGATCATATTCCGTATGTGCGATCCGCAGATGATTGCCTCTGAGTCCGGCCGTATGGCGGTCTACCATCATCGGCACTGCCAGATAATTAACCATCCAGCGGTAACGGAAAAATGCTTTTACATTATTTTTATTCATCATGAATTTGCCGAGCACGCCCATGTTATGCAGCCATCTGCTATAATCATAGAGCGTATCTTTCACGCCACGCCACTCTCTGCGCTTCCGCACCTTTTTTCCCGGCTGATACAGGTCTCCGAGGCGCTCACTTCCGATCTTCTTTCCCATTATTTTGCACCTCCCTGCTTCTTATGAATCTTCTTGATCTCGATACTTTCCACAAATGCCTGTACTCTTGTCCGAAGCTGTCCGGAAGATCCGATCGCATACGGTCTGTCAACTGACAGCACAGGATATCCATATTCTTCTCTCAGTACATGTGAGCCTACCATCCGCTCATAAGCCCAGTAATCGCAGAACTTCATCTGTTCGTAAATAATACCATCTGCATGGTATTCCTTCGCAATCTGATCCACGTAAGCCCGTCTGCCGTTAATCTTCTCCGAATTCATATAACGTGCACACTGGCTGGCGTACATATAATGTCTGCACACCTGCGTCACTACATCTTCCGTATCATTCAATTCAATCACTTCTCTGCCAGGCATTGCTCCGAAACAGAACCGGTCAGCCACCACAAGTGCTCCCGACTCCTCTACCAGACGGATCATATCCACATCATCAATTTCCGATCCGACCATCACGACTTTTGCCCGCCAGTTCTTCTTCGTATCCGGCTCTCTTGTTTTCAGCTCTTCCAGTGTCTCTTCCAGCTTCCCAACCAGCATATCTTTTGGACAGACATACGATGCCAGTGTGATCATATGGTATTCATAGCCGGTAATTCTCGGATTCTCTTCTTTCCGAAATTCACCAATCTTACTGATCAGATCACAGACCTTATTATGGTTCTCTACCGCTTTTCTAAGTGCCTCTTCGGAAATGTCGATGCCATACACTTCATGCAATGGCTCCAGAATCTTTCTCTTACATTCTGATACATAGATGGATAAGCCATTGTCATCTGCTTTCATCGGAATTTCCATATGCTGGTAAAAGAATTTCTCACTGGTCATCGTCTCCAAGAGTTCCATATTTTCCACTGCACGGTTGATCATCGAACATGCATCCGGTGCGATCAAACAGTCTAAAAACTGATAGCCGCCCTCAATCGCACGTTCCAGCAGTGCTCTGCTGTACTCGCACAAGAAGCTTGTCAGATAATAGGTTCCCATTTCCATCGAGCCGGTACGCGGTGCTCGCAGACGCACCGTAAATGTCCCCGGCAGCTCTAACAGCACTTCCGGCACCAGACTGCAGACGCTTCCCACGCATACTCTGCCTTCGTCCTTTGCCGCCCGCACCAGTTCGTTATTGGCATCATCCAGTAACTTTTCAAAAAAATACAAATGCTTTAAATCTTTCATCCCGTTCCCTCTTCGCTTTTAATCTCCAGAACTTAATAGCTACAGTATCTCCAGCTTCTTCAGTGCCTCTCTTGCTCCCTTTACGATTGCCGCATCATCCGACAGATAGAATACATTTTCCCCTTTCAGATCGAACTCCGCCAGTGATGAATCCGATGGTATTACAGACAGCACCGGCAGGTCACCCAGATCCATATACTGAACAATGGATTCGTCCGGAACACGGTTAATGATCACACCCGCCTGCTCGTACATGACCAGTTCATCTGCCACTTTGCGGATCGTCTGCACGACCTGCGTACCCTTGCGGCTGGTATCCGTGATCAGCACCAGATGTGTTACCTTCTCCATAACTCTCCGGTTGATCTGCTCGATTCCCGCCTCGCCATCGATCACGATATAATCAAAATTCGATGACAGAATACGGATGACTTCTTTCAGATATGTATTGATCTTACAGTAACATCCTGCCGCTTCCGGTCTGCCGATCGCGATAAATGAATAACCGTCCTGTTCTACCAATGCATCCACGATCCGATATCTGGCTTCACCTAAAAGCTCTACTGCAGTTTTGGTATCGCCATCTTCCGCTGTCTCTACAACTTCCTTTCGGATGTCATCAATGGTAATCTCCACATCTACGCCTAACGCTGTCGATAATCCTACAGCCGGATCCGCATCGATCGCCAGGATCTTCTTGTCCGGAAATGCGGACACCAGTACCTTTACCATCGATGCTGCCAGTGAGGTCTTGCCTACACCTCCCTTGCCAGCCATTGCAATAATCTTTGATTCCATATGCTGCTCTCCCTTCCTGTGTATCTGAATCTGTTGCTGCATCAGATGATTTCTCAATCCTTTTTCACGCTTTCTGATTGCTTCATATGTTGCACTCTCATGCGCAAATTTCGACACTATCTTATATTGTCTATTTTCTAACAAACTGGCGTTTTTGTAAATTGACAGAGCATACAAAGTTTTGTCTGAATTTTTTATGGTCGTGGTCAGACCACGATTTATTAATAAAATTTATCAATGTCATCTCGCCTATCGGCTCGATGAACATTGGCCGCCATATAGAAATTCGTGCAAGCACGATTTCTGCATAGCGGCTTATTGCACAAAAAGAACGCTATAAAAGCGTCCTTTTCATTTTTATTACTTTCAGTATATATAATTGTATTTATTTCGAATTTATGTTATACTTTAATCAGAACAACCGTGTTACAGGGTGGCTGACCTCTATTCTACATAGAGTGGAGGTGATGCTTATGAACAATAATCATTTTGATTTCAAAGACCTTATGGCTTTTGGAATGTTCATTCTTGCATTGCTAACATTCATTTTTATGTTTAGCAATTAATGCATTAAAGCATAGAAAAACCACCCCGAAACTTTGACCGGCGAAAGGGTGGTAATTCTATTATCCCTGAGGTCAACCCACCTTGTGGGCGGTTGTTCTCTTTTATGATTTAACTATAACATATCTAACAGCAGGATTCAAGCAAATCAAGAA
>CAVAVU010000094.1:23335-63118 GCA_963592205.1 bacterium | reverse complement strand
ATTTTAATATTTTATCATAGAAGACCCTTATATTATCTAATTTACAGAATTTTTTTCACAGGCTCGCCTTCACTCTGTCCTCAGAAAATGCATTCGCCGTCATGGCTATGATTGGACTATTTGCTTTTTCCTTATCCTGCAGCTTACGGATCTTCGCCGTTGCCATATAACCATCCAGCTTAGGCATCTGAATATCCATTAAGATTAACGAATAATATCCAGCTGCACATTTATCGATCTGTTCAAAGCACTGCACACCGTCAATCACACGGTCAACCAGCAGCCCTTCTTCTTCCAGCAGCGTTATCGCAATCTCGGCATTCAAATCATTGTCTTCTGCCAGAAGTATTCTTTTTCCTTTTAATACAGATTTATCTTTTTTCTCAGATTCAACACTATGGATATTAGGCATCTCACGAACCAGACGACAAGGAATTGTTACCGTAAAGGTACTTCCCTTACCCAGTTCACTCTCCACTGTGATCGTTCCATTCATGGTATCAACCAGTTTCCTGACAATTGCCATCCCGATACCGGACCCCTCTACGCCACCTTCTGTGGTATTCCGCTCTCTGGAAAATGCATCAAATATTTTCGACTGGTATTCCTGTGACATACCAATACCATTATCTGCCACTGAAAAAATAATATTTGTCCGATCTTCATTCTGTTCCACCATTTCCTGATGGATCTCACAATGAATCGTTCCGTCAGCTCCCGTATATTTGAGAGCATTACTGATCAGGTTCATTAATATCTCAGAAAAATGTGTGTAATCCATATAAACCTGCGGATTTGACAATTCACACGAAACAGTCAGGTGCTGCTTATTTTCCTCTGCTGTACTTTCAAACATTCCTACGCAATCACAAAACGCATCTTCTATATTCAGCGGAGTTTCTTCTAATACTATTTTGTTGCTTTCAATGCGCGCCAGATCTAAAACATTGCTCAACAGAGACATCAGACTTGCACTACAGCTATCAATCTTATCCATATAATTCAGCAGTTTCTCTTTGTCATCCAAATGCTTTCTTGCCAGATTAAGATATCCAATAATAGCATTCATTGGCGTTCTGATATCATGAGACATATTAAAAAGAAATGTTGACTTTGCCCGATCGGCTGACAATGCGGCATTCGCCATATCTTCTAACGACTTTGCTCTTGCTTCTCTTTTCTTATGCTCATTCTGCAAATAGATACAGGTACATGCAAGTATGACGATAACTATCGCTGATCCAATAGCTGCAGCCCAGATTGCTTTTTGATTGCACTTTTCAATGAATGCATACGTAGACTCTACATCCGTTTCTATGCACAAAGCTCCGATAATTTCATTACTTTCCTTATCTTTTATCGGATAACAGGCAGTAAAAATGTGTCCCCACGCAGTATCCAGAATATCCTGCGAATACACTTTTTCTCCAGACAACGCTTTTTCAATATATGGGATCATCTCATCCTCAATATAGGTTCCCGGATATGCAAAATCGTCACTTCCATAATCCAGCCCATCAACAAGATACACAAGTTTTCCTTCCGCATTTCTCTTCGCTGTGTAAAAATATCTGGTCGAATTCATACGTCTGATCTCATTCAGATGGCTCTGTAATTCTATATATTGCTCCGAGTCCATGTCCGACCTGTCATTGATTTCCGAAAAGTCTTCTTTCGTCAGGAATTCCTGCACCCCTTCGTACATCGCATCCGTACGCCTGCTGTTTTCTTCAATCGTATTATTCAACGTCGTTTCATTTGTTACTTTTTGCAATATGAATGTATATGCAGACACAAATAAGCTTGCCAGCAAAATAATCAGCATTGCATTATAAAATCTTCCATAATACTTATGTTTTTTCTTTTTTTCAGCCATTAAAATTCCCATCTTTAGTCTGTGTATAAATCGTATCTTCACATAAATGTTATTTTTATTATACATTCCCGAAAATCTATCGTCAATCGAATAAACTCTTTCCATATAGATTCACTTATTTTAAATTTTCTTACATTTATATTGACATTTCATACCCCTATGGGTATAGTATAGGCATACCCCTATAGGTATATTAGTTTATAAAAGATATTGGAGGATTGAACATGATTATTGAAATTATTGCTATTGTAATTGGGATTTTATTGATTGGCGCCGGAATTTATTACTATACAAAAGAAAAAGATGATGCTGAATCCAGAAAGATTTATTCCATTGTAATTGTAATCGGCGCCATTATTACAGCTGCAACATTACTGAAAATGTTTGTATTAGGCTAATTATTCCATCCGTTTTAACTCCGGAAGTATCGTGCACAGCATAGTGATAAAGCTCAAACTTCCGCCAATCACGTTAGACACCGGTTCTGCCATAAATACACCTGTCGGTCCCATGTGTAGTGCATATGGCATCAGATAGGTTAACGGAACTACAATAAAGACTTTACGAAGCAGGGAGAAGAATATCGCCTGCTTCTTTTTGTTCAATGACTTAAATACGGTCTGCCCGATATACTGCAAATCCATAAAAATAAACGCTGCAAAATACTGATGAAGCGCCGGCACCGCATCTTTCAACAGTTCAGCATCCGAACTGAAGATTCCAATCAATGTCTCCGGCACCAGAATGATCACGCTCCACATAACAATGGTATACCCAAGGATCATTGTTCCCATAACAGCCATTGATCTGCGCACTCTTGACGGTCTGCGTGCGCCATAATTATAGCTCAAAATCGGTGAAGCGCCTTCATTCATCGCATAAATTGGCGTTTCTACCAGCTGTCGGACACTGGATACGATCGTCATAACCGAAATATAAATGTCGCCGCCGACAACAGCTAACACACTGTTACAGCAAATACTCACCAGGCTGTTCGTTAACTGCATAATAAATCCGGAAGTACCTAAGCTGACAATATTCTTTGCATATTCTTTGCACCCTGCCAACTCATCTTTATGCAGGAAGCGTACTTTCAGCTCTGCTTTTTTCATAAGGAAAAACAGTACAAACGCTGCTGACAAACATTGCGAGATAACGGTTGCTATCGCAGCTCCGCGCACGCCTAATCCAAGCAGAAATATAAATACCGGATCTAGCAGCAAATTGGTCAATGCTCCAATGGCAACAGAAAGCATACCGATCAGTGAATACCCCTGTGCATTGATGAATGGATTCATTCCAATTGCGATCATCGATGGCAGCGTGCCGATCAGATATAACATCATATATGGATATGCATAGGTCAGTGCTGTATCAGAAGCTCCAAATAAAATCAGCAATGGACGTGCAAGAATAAGTCCTATCGCCATCAATATCACCGCACTGGCGCATACCATCGAATATGAAGTATTCATCACACTTATTGCTTTTGTCTCTTCTTTTTTACCTCTGAATATAGAAAATATTGGCGCACCGCCTGTTCCGAAGAGATTGGCAAACGCACTGATAATCACGATCAGCGGAAAACAGAGTCCCACTGCCCCTAGCGCAGTTGTACCAACTTCCGGAATACGTGCGATATAGATACGGTCTACGATGTTATACAGAAGATTCAGTATCTGAGCAACCAGCATCGGAAGTGCCGCTCCAAGAATATTACCCGTTACCGTTCCATGTTCGAAATCTATACGTTTCAATTGACATTCATCCCTTTTCTTTTTTCTTGATTTTCAGTATAACATGCAGTATTCTATATGTAAATTATGGTTTTTATATCATAATTCAATAATTTCTATATACTACGGAGATGATTTTATGGAAATAAAGCAATTGGAATATTTTCGAGCAATCGTTGATGCCGGTACGATCAGTGGTGCTGCCAGAGAACTTCATATGACACAGCCGCCTCTGAGCTATCAGATCAAAATGCTGGAAGAGGAATTACAGGTACCACTCTTTATCCGGGGTCGCAAGAAGATCACACTGACGGAAGCAGGTAAAACCCTTTATGAACAGGCTGGAAAGGTTCTGCTACTCACTGACCTGACTAAGCGTGAAGTCATCAAGTCCAGCCAGGCTGCTACCCTGCACATTGGCATGACTCCTTCCACAGTCTCTATGATGACTGACTATCTGATGCGCTTTGCAACACAATATCCACAAATTCATTTTGATATCCACGAAGGTTCTACATTTACTCTAAAAGATCAACTGGAAAACCGACAGATTGACCTGACAACACTGCGAACTCCTATCGTATTAAATGGATGTGAGACAAGATCTCTTGCAAAAGAAAGCCTGCTGGTTATGGCAGTTCCAGATTATCCACTGCTTCGTGACCGCTCATCTGTATGCTTACAGGATCTCCTGGATCAGCCATTGATTCTTTCCCATCGTTACCGCAACTACATGCTTTCTGTCTTTGAACGTGCAGGTCTTGCCTTCGATATTTATTATGCCTGCGAAGATGCCCGTACCGCCATGACACTGGCTGAAAAAGGATTAGGTGTTGCCATCCTTCCGTCTTCCATGCTAGGACTTTCGGATAAATTAAAGGCCTGCGCCGTTTCCGATGCAGACCTTACTACGGAAATACTGCTCGCCTGGCGCAAAGGCAGACTTCCTGCAGAAGTTCAGGACTTTTTGAAATTGTGGGATAACTAGAACCAATATCAGCACCGCTCACAACTGCATTATCAGTACATCTTTTCCTTCAAAAGCAACACCCAGTTTGTATATCCGCTCCTTAGGAATGCCTTCTGCCAGCAGATCCATCTCATATCCCTTTCCCTCAATCTGCCTGAGTGCATTCTGAGCAGTCTCATTCAGATCTTTTTCCTTTTTCTCGTCATACACTTTAAATTCCATAATAAATGCATCCTGATCCTTTTCCAGTGGATACATCGCAATATCATATCGACCTCTGCCGCTTTCCCGGTTAGAACGGATGTGATATCTGTCACGTAAAGACACAATAAGTCCAAGAACCAGCCCATGGTAAAAATTCTCCGGTGCCTTTTCCGACGGTCTCTTGCCGACATCAAAATAACTCATAGAAGTATAAGAAATATCCATAAGGATATCATTCAATTCTTCTATCTGATGATTCAATAACGCTTTTGTAAAATCCCGATAAATAATCGCATTACCATTTTCAAACATTCCCAGGATCTCGTGCTTAAACATTCCCATGACTTCCTGATTCGTCACGGTAACATCACATTCTATGGTCTCCCCGCGCCGCACTACATTGTCTGCTTTGATATAGCCAACTGAAAGAAGAAGCGACCACAGGCTGTTCTCATCACCGTCCAGATATTGAAACGTAATATTCTCGTTGATCTCCTTATGAACTGGTTCCCCGGACATCAGCTGCTCAATCTCATACTTACACCGTACAGGATGCTTTCTGATAATATCTCCGATTAATTTATTACTGCTGGTATTGATCCAATACGAGATTAGTTCTCCCTGACGCATATAATTACAGATTGACCATGGATTATAGATATCCTTCCGGCTGCCAATGATAAAACCATCATACATTGCTTTCACATCACGCATTGTATTGATATTCTGGCATTTCAGTGCATCCATAACCTCCTGTTCCGTAAACCCAAAACAGTCACTGTACGCATCACAGGTTACCGAGTCCACCTCCAGATTGTTCAAATCTGAAAATAACGAATTCTTTGATATCCTGGTAACACCTGTAATAATTGCTTTTCTATAGTAAGAATTTTCTTTAAACGCATTATGGAACAGCTGACGGCATGTACCTATCATCTCATTCCAGTAGCCATCAGTATATGCTTCCAGCAATGGTGTATCATATTCATCCAGTAAAATAATCGGATATACTTGATGATGAATGTACAGAAAATAGCAAAGCTTTTGAATTGCACTCTCCATGCCTTCTATGTGTCCTCTGGAAAAAGACATCTTAAGCCATTCATATTCTTCTTTTTCTGCTTTACTCAATCTTGTACTCTCCATCAGATACCGATGCGCCTCAAACATATTAAATAAACCGGCAGCAATTCCTTTGACTGCCTGATTATAGTCAATACCTTTACAGCTTCCAAAGCTGACAGAAACGACCGGTATCTTTCCATGCAGACTACGGCTCTTCTCATCCCGCCAGACAGATAACTTATCAAAATATTCCGGATGATCTGCATACTTAGGATCAAAAAAATACTCAACAGTACTTAGCAGTGTTGACTTACCAAACCGCCTTGGTCTGGTGATCAATGTAACCTTAGCATCTTTCCCCAGCCATTCTGTAATGAAATGTGTCTTATCCACATAAAACTGTCTTCCACAGGCAAACTCACGAAAATACTGATATCCGCATCCAACCTTTGCATCCAGATACGGATTACGCTTCAGAATATTCCTTAACCCTTCCATATATGCAAGCAAATGCTTCTTCTCCTGCTGTAGCCTGGCTCGTTCTTCAAACTCCAGAAGCACCTGTTCCCGTTCTGACAACTTCACATAACAACTGACCGTCTTTCCTCCAACGGTTCTCTGAATATAAGGCTGCTTCTTGCCATTAATCTTCTTGTAAGTCAAAGAACCCTTAGGAAGTTCCTTTAACCTGTGATCAATGTCTTCAATTCGTTCTTTTGGATTATTCATAGGTGTGCCTCCTATCGCAGTCGTAAAAAACATTTATCTTTACTGATACATTTATCATATAACCATGCATAACCATTGTCAATATGTATCATATAAATATTATGGTTCTATTGACAATGATCTCTTTTTGGAATAAAATAAATGCATTTATTGATAAACCATTTTATTTTATATAGAGGTGAATAGATTAATGCCAGCAAAAAAACAAATTACGAAAGATATGATTCTGCACTCTGCCTTTACTCTTTTACGAAAAAGGGGAATTGATGCTGTAAATATCAAAACTCTGGCCAAAGAACTTCACTGTTCCACTCAGCCGGTTTATCTGTCATTTGACAGCATGGATACATTGCGTAGTGAATTAATTCCTTTCGCAATAAATTATTTTATAGACTCTGTTAAATGCAATAATGCAGATAACCAGCTCTGTCTATACGGACCTGAATACCTTCATTTTGCAAAAACGGAACCTCAACTGTTCTGTTTTTTATTCATGCGTCCTAATGCATTTAATGAAATGAAGCAGATGCTGTCCTCTATCATGGAAGCATCTATTACAGAACTGATGAATACATATCATATCAGCCACGAAAAAGCAGACTGTCTCCATGATCACCTGTGGATGCATGCACATGGCATTGCTTCCATGATTGCTACTAACTACTGTGACTGGAACATAGACAAAGCAGAGCGTATGCTTGCGGAATGCACACGGGCATTCACTCAGAAATACGAGGTGTAATATGTTTACAAATAAAGATTTAAAGGACCTGATACTTCCCCTTTTCATAGAACAGTTTCTTTTGATGTTCGTCGGTATCGCAGACACATTTGTTGTCAGTTTTTCCAGCGAAGCTAATGTGTCTGGCGTTTCTCTGGTAACATCTTTTAACACTGTGCTGATATTCTTATTTACTGCACTCTCATCCGGTGGTGCTGTTATCATCAGTCAGTATATCGGGAATCAGAACGCTGACGCTGCGTCTCAGACATCCAGTCAGCTCCTGATGATTTCCGTCATTATATCCGTTGTCCTTACAACATTAATTCTTGTGTTCCGCCAACCACTGCTTCATACGTTGTTTGGACATATTGAATCTGATGTAATGGATGCCTGCCAGATATATCTGGTAATTACCACATTATCTCTTCCGGCATTGGCAATCTATGATGCCGGAGCTGCTATGTGTCGAAGTATTGAGAAAACCAATGTAACCATGTACATATCTGCAGTAACCAACATCATCAATGTAGTCGGCAACTGTATCGGTGTATTCTGTCTGCATCTTGGAGCTGCCGGAGTTGCTTATCCATCCCTGATTTCACGTATTTTATCGGCTATCGCTATTACTATATACTGTTTTCGTTCCAGACTCTTTGTCAGATACCAAATTCCATATATTCTGAAATGGAATTCGAATCTGCAGAAAAAAATTATGGGAATTGCACTTCCAAATGGAATAGAAAACGGTGTCCATCAATTGGTAAAAGTAGCTCTTTCCAGTATGGTAGCTCTATTTGGAACTTACCAGATCGCAGCCAATGGTGTCGCACAGAGTATCTGGTCACTGGCTTCTATCATGGGGCTCGCCATGGCTCCGGTATATACAACGGTTATTGGTCAGTGTATGGGCGCACGTGATATAGAATCTGCCAATTATTATTTCGGCAAGCTGAACCGAATCACCCTGATTCTGTCCATATTATGGAATGCTTTTATCTTTGCCATTACCCCTCTCATTATCCATTATTCCGCGATTTCCGCTGAAGCAAAATCGCTGGTAATCTGGCTCGTTCTGATCAATAATATATTTAACGGACTGGCATATCCTTTTGCCGGCTCGTTGGGTAACGGACTGCGTGCTGCAGGCGATATTAAATTCACTATGATTACTTCCATCACTCTGACAATTGCCGCACGTCTGCTGTTCTCTGCACTCTTCGGGCTCTGGCTTGGATGGGGTGTAATCGGTATTGCTATCGGTATGAGTATGGATCTTGTATTCCGTGGCGCAATCTTTATCCACAGATATCACTCACAAAAATGGGCACAATTTCAGTTGATTTAAAACCATTCACAGAAAGGATTGTTATATGACACTTCAACAACTAAAATATATCATTACTGTAGCCGAGACCGGCACGATCACAGAAGCCGCTAATAAGCTCTACATTGCCCAGCCAAGCCTTACTAACGCAATCCACGAACTGGAAAAGGAAATGGGCATTACCATATTCAACCGGACCAATAAAGGGATCACTCTTTCCAAAGAAGGAGATGATTTTCTTGGGTATGCCAGACAGGTGCTGGAACAGGCTGCGATCCTGGAAGATAAATATAAACACACACCTGGTGGAAAGAAGAATTTCTGCGTGTCAACGCAACATTATTCTTTCGCAGTAAATGCGTTTGTTGATCTTATCAAAGAATATGGTCAGGATGACTATGATTTCAGCCTGCGTGAAACACAGACATATGAGATTATTGATGATGTAGCAAAGATGCGCAGCGAACTTGGTATCCTGTTCTTAAATGAATTCAACGAAGCAGTTTTAACTAAGATTCTGAAATCACATGACCTCAAATTTCACCCATTATTTACTGCTAAACCACATGTATTTATCAGCCGCTCCCATCCGCTTGCGCAGAATACGGTAATTACTAATGAAGAACTGGACGCTTATCCGTATCTTTCATTTGAACAGGGGGAACACAATTCCTTTTACTTTTCAGAAGAAATCTTTTCGTCTTCTGAACGCAGAAAAAATATCCGAGTCAGAGACCGCGCAACTTTATTCAATCTATTGATTGGTTTAAATGGCTATACCGTATGCAGCGGTGTAATCGATGAGAATCTGAATGGCAGTGATATTATTGCTGTGCCGCTGGATGTCGATGATGATATGCGGATTGGCTATATTACACATAAACGCGGTATGCTCAGCAGACTGGGAACCTCTTATCTGGAAGCACTAAAAAAGTACTTAATTTAATTCGAAGCGAATCTGGTTGTCCATAGTTTGAAACTATGGACAACCTATATTTTTATATATTTTTCAATCTTCTTCCATTTATTTATAATAAGGCACATCAGTTGAAACAAATGAGATAAATGGAGGACATTAAAATGAGTACACTACAGACACCTTTCAGATATGACTATGTAGGAAGCTTTCTCCGTCCGGAGAGATTAAAAAAAGCCAGAGCAGATTTCGATTCAGGCGTAATCAATCAGGCGCAGTTAACAGCAGTTGAGGACGAATGTATCCTTGATCTGGTCAACAAGATTAAAGAACTCGGATATCACGTAATTACAGACGGCGAATTCCGTCGTTCCACCTGGCATCTGGATTTCATGTGGGGATTCCATGGCATTGAACACAAGAAAACCGTAGACGGCAACACCACATTCGACGGAGAAGCCGCTATGATCGATGACACTTATATGGTTGGTAAAATCTCTGTCAAAAATCATCCATTTGTAGAGCACTTCAAATTCATTAAAGTTCTGGAGGATGAAAATACAATTGCCAAACAGACGATTCCGTCACCGGGACAGTTCTATGCTTACTTTACAGGTGCTGAACTTCTCACTGCCACATTAGATATCTATGGCACAGAAGAAGCCTTCGCTGACGATGTCGTAAAAGCGTACAATGCATTTATCGCTGAAATCTATGCAGCCGGATGTCGTAATCTTCAGTTTGATGACTGCGTATGGGGCGGCATGGTCAATCCAAAGCTTGCGGTTGCTCTGACAGGCAGAAGCGGCAAACAGTTAGAAGAATACAAGAGGTTACTTCTTGATTTAAATAATCGTGTAGTTGCCGAAGCTCCTGCCGATCTTGTTATCAACACCCACGTATGCCGTGGCAATTATCATTCCACATTTTTCAGTTCCGGCGCTTACGATGGAGTTGCAGATCTGTTATTTGGCGAAGAACATGTCAATGCTTACTATCTGGAATATGATGATGAGAGATCCGGCGGATTCGCACCACTTACCAAAGTGTCTGATGATAAGAAAGTCGTACTTGGACTTATCACAACCAAGACACCAGTCCTTGAAAATAAAGACGCTGTCATCGCAAGAATCCATGAAGCTGCCAAATATGTTCCACTGGACAGGCTGTATCTCAGCCCACAATGCGGATTTGCATCCTGTGAGATTGGCAATAAACTCACCGAAGAAGAACAGTGGGCTAAGCTCCGTCTTGTAAAAGAAATTGCAGAAGAAGTATGGGGTAAATAAGACTTCCTGCCATAATCGAGTAGCTTGTCCCTGCTCGACATGCATAAAAAGAGCTGTAATTAATCAAATCTGTTTGATTAATCACAGCTCTGCATACACATCATTATTCTGCATCAAAATCCACTTCAAAGACTCCTTCCGGAGTTTTCATTGTCAGGATTCCCAGATTAAAATCTTCATCCCGGATCGTAATATGATATTCGAAGATCACACCCTCTTCAAAATGTGACAACAATATATATTCTCCATTCTCCTTGCCATCGATCTGCTCACAGATATCGTCATACACATCTGCCCCCGATACCTTTCTCGGATAACCGGATGCCTTGATCTTCGCTTCAATAATTTCGTATAATTCGTTCATATAGCCTTCCTCCTGAATATTAAATCACCTTGTGTTCCAGCCATTTCCTGCTGTGGAACCTCCAGATAAACAGCACTGCCCGTACCGTCCAGTCAGCAAACATTCCAATCCAGACACCCATCGGTCCAAATCCCAGTCCACGGATCAGGAATACACACAGACAGAATCTGCACAGCCACATAACCGCACAGGAACTGATCATTGAGAACTTCACATCTCCTGCTGCACGCAGACCGTATGCCGGTACAAATGCAGGCATCCACACAATTGGCTTCACGATTGTAATCCACATTGTCATATGCCAGCACATGTCCGCACTGGTCTTCTCCATACCTCCCAGTACTGTTATCGGTCTGGTCAATGCAAATACCAGCAGACAGCTTACAATGATCACAACTTCTGCAATTGCGCACAGTTTCTTAATATAATAGACCGCCTCGTCCTTGCGGTTCGCACCCATACACTGCCCTACGATCGTCATCAGACCTACTCCGATTCCTATTCCGGCAATTCCATTTAGATTCTCCAGAATATTGGTCATCGCCTGCGCAGCAATGGCAGCCGTTCCAAGCGTAGATACGGTAGATTGAATGGCAAGCTTTCCTAATTGAAACATACTGTTCTCAACACCTGATGGAATGCCGATTCCAAGTATCCTTCCAATCATAGACCAGTCCGGTCTGATCTTCAGGTAATCCCGCACCACGATCGGCTGTCGGTCTCTTCTAAGCTGGATCAGCACAACCACTGCACAGAAAATACGGGAAACCAGAGTTGCGATCGCCGCTCCGGCAACCCCCATATGGAAGCCCCAGATCATGATTGCATTACCCACAATATTCATGATATTAGATATCATAGATATCGTCATCGGTCCTCTGGTATTATCCTGCGCACGGAAAATGGATGCGGCCGCATCATACATTGCTATAAACGGGAACGACAACGCTGTATAAAAGAAGTATATCTCCGATGCACGCATAACATCCGCTTCCACAGATCCGAAGATCAGGCGGAGTAACGGCTTCTTGAAGCCAAGACAGAACGCACTGACAATCACCGAGATCAGCGTAATGATAAATAATACCTGTCTCGCTGATTCATTGGCGCGTTCCTTATTCCGTTGTCCTATGTACTGTGCGCAGACAATCGCGCCACCTGCTGCCAGTGCGGAAAATGCCTGAATCACTAAGATATTGATCGAATCTACCAGCGATACTGCCGAAATTGCTGCCGAACCGACATTACTTACCATCATCGTATCTGCCGTACCCATGATGGAATTCAGCAGCTGTTCCAGCACAACCGGAACCAGCAGATTACGGATCATACGGTTTGTAAACATGTGTTGTTGTTCCATTGCTATATAACACCTCTTCAAAAGAACCCGCGTCAACTGATCCGCTGACGAGGGTTCATACATTCAATATAATTCATTACATGGAAATCCATCCAAATGCATTGGCCACAGAACTGAGCAGAATAATTGCAGCGAAGATCGGGCACAGATACTTGATCATAAAGTTAAAGATCTTCTTTCTGCGGAAAGTTCCTTCTCCATGAAGCACCTCTTCCTCAATCTTCTTCACCCCGATCACCTTAGATACCAGAATACAGGTTGTAAACGCTGCGATCGGCATCATCACTGAATTGGTCAGGAAATCAAAGAAATCAAGGAACTGCATTCCGATGATCGTCACACCTGCCAATGGTCCATAACCAAGAGCCGACAGGCTTCCCAGTGCGATCATGATAGCGCCAACTACTACGGTCGCTTTCTTACGTCCCCATTTCAATTCATCCTGAAATGTGGATACAGCACTCTCTGTCAGCGCAATAGAACTGGTCACTGCTGCACAGAGCACCAACAGGAAGAACATGATACCAACCAGTCTTCCAAGTCCCATGCTTTCAAATACCTTCGGGATCGTAATGAACATCAATGACGGTCCTGCCTGAAGGCTTGCCGCATCTCCGCCGGAGAATGCAAATACCGCAGGTATGATCATAAGTCCCGCCATGATCGCAATCGCCGTATCGAATATCTCTACGTTTCTCGTAGAATCCTCGATTGCTACGTCTCTCTTCATATAAGAACCAAATGTCACCAGAATACCCATTGCAATAGACAATGAATAAAACATCTGTCCCATTGCCGCTACCACTGTCATCCATGAAAAATTATCCATATTCGGAATCAGGAAATACTTCACACCAGCCATGGCTCCCGGTCTTGTCACTGAATACACAGCGATAATTACGGATAATATTACCAGTATCGGCATCATAAATTTGGATACACGCTCTACACCATTACGGACACCCGCATAAATAATTGCTACCGTAAATATCGAAAACAGAATAAAGCAGATCTCTGTAGATGCTCCATCTGATATAAATGTTGAAAAATATCCATCAGATGCAAGATCTGTTCCCTGTCCCATCACATAACCTGCCAGATACTTAATTACCCAGCCTCCGATCACTGAATAATATGGTACGATCAGGATCGGAATCACCGCATTGATCCAACCTCCGAACTTCATCCAGCCAGCCTTACCAAAAGACTGATATGCCCCTACCGGACTCTTCTTTGTCATACGTCCGATCGTTGTCTCCGCCACGATCATCGTATATCCAAACGTCAGTGCCAGTATAATGTATACCAGCAAAAATATTCCTCCGCCATACTTTGCTGCCAGATATGGGAATCTCCAGATATTACCCAATCCTACAGAAGCTCCTGCAGCAGACAGCACGAATCCCAGCTTGCCGGAAAACGTACTTCTCTTCTCATCATGCTTTTCCATAGCCTCTCCTCTCAAGTCATTCTATCCTTTTTTGATACTTAACAGTTATTGTACCACAAGAGCAGCAATTGCCTCAATAACTTTCTGAAATTCCAGTGGCTTTGCCAGATGCATATTCATACCGGCTTCCAGACTCTGCGCAATATCATCATCAAACGCATTGGCTGAAATCGCAATGATCGGTATCCTGTCCGCATCCTCCCTTCTCGATGTACGGATACATCTCGCAGCTTCCAGACCATTCATAACAGGCATCATAATATCCATCAGTATCACATCAAATGTACCGGCTTCATGGCATTCGTAGATATCTACTGCTTCTTTTCCATTCCACGCTTTGGTAACAACTGCTCCCTGTTCTGTCAGCATATATTCTGTAATTTCCATATTAAGCTCATTATCCTCTACCAGCAGAACCTTAAGTCCGTTAATCACCTGAGCCGGATCCCGCTTTTCTGCCGCCTGATAATATACTTCATCAATCTGTACCGGAAGCTTCACTGTAAACACAGTACCGGTTCCCTGTTCACTTTCAAAACTGATCTCACCATGCATAGATTCTACAAGTTTCTTCGTAATTGCAAGTCCCAGACCAATACCGGAATAAGTAGTTCTCGCACTGTCATCCTCTTGCACAAATGCTTCAAAGACATGTTTCTGAAACTCTATACTCATGCCGATACCGGTATCTGCACATACCATTTCCAATTCCATTGTATGACCATCACTGGCGATTTCTCTGCACGTTACTTTCACGCTTCCGTCATCCACATTAAACTTCACCGCATTCTCTATAATGTTCTGGATAACCTGGCGGAGATGCAGCGAACTACCGATCAAATGATGATGTTCTACTTCCGATACATCAATCTGCAGACTGATCCGCTTCTGCTCTGCATGCGCACTCACAAACCGTTCCACATCCCCCAGCATCTCCTGAAGATCAAAGGCTTCTTCCGTAAGCTGGATACCGCCGGATTCCAGCTTACTCATATTCAGAACATTATTCACCAAATCTACCAGCATGTCTGAACTCTGCATGATCTTATCAAAACATTTTTCCACTTTATCCGCATCGTGGATATGACTCTTACCGACAGACACCAGTCCACGGATACCATTAATCGGTGTGCGGATATCATGGCTCATCCGCCTTAGAAAATCAGTCTTAACAGCATTGGCACGCTCTGCTTCCTCTGCTGTTACTCGCAGATCTTCCTGATATGCCATCTCTTTCTGCTTCTGCTCCGATACATTACGGATGACCAGCATAACCGTCTGCTTATGATCATCACTCTCAGACCTCTGCGGAATCAACAGCGTCTGGTACCAGAGACCTTCCACATCTTCAAACGTATATCCGATAAACCTGCGGTCACCCAGACGTTCTTCCAGATCCTTAAGCTTCAAGAACTCACCAAACGCTTCCTGATATGCCGGAGCCACCCGCTCTCTGTTAAATGTGTCCAACATCCGGTCTGCCTGTGGGATATGGCTGATCACCTTCTCCAGACGCTTTGACATCACGATCGGTTTCCAGACATTTTCCTCCGGATAGATGATCAGATTGGCACTGTATATACTGGCGATCACATTGATCAGATGGTACTCTTTCTCTTTTCTCTGCATTTGTATCTTCTTCAGATACTGTATCAGTATAACAGCCATCAAACAGATAAATACATAGATTGCAAAAGCTGTTATCATAACCGAATTGCGGTCAGCAAACACATCTGAATCTTTATAAAATACATACAGATAATACTCTCTGTACATGGTATGTTTGCCATACCAGCTATGATCGTTGGCACTCACCCTGAACATTCCCTGATCCTGACTGTGCTGAACTCCATTTTCAATCTCTGTAACCGGACACTGATCAATCGGCAATCCATTCAGACTCTTTTCATTAGAGCACAGCACCTGCTCGCCATCCGTAATTGCAATAACCGCATTATTACGGAAACTGTCGCCGGAGAGCAGCGAATTTAATGAAAATTCATTCATATCTTCATCGTCTGCCGTCACATCTTCATAACAGATGATCACACCATCGCTGTCTTCTCTTGCGATAATCACATAATCATAACTAATCGCATCTATTATAGACTGTCCTGCATAACTCTTCTGCGGAAATTTCCGCACATTATCTGCGTTATCTTCAGACAGAATCTGATCCAGCAGCTTGCTCCTGTCCTGTTTTTCCCTGTCTGCATGATACTCTTTTCTGCATTCGATGTAATATGATACACCAGATACAACACCAGACAGCCCGCCATGATTATCAAGACACCCAGCAGTTGTAATTTTCTTCTGTTTCCCGATTCATTACTTCGCAGTCTGTGCATTATTCTTCCCCTTCGTACAAATTAGACGCCACATCCAGATGATATGCTGTCAGTGTCTCCGTAATCGTCCCGTCTTCTCTCATGTCTTCCAGCGTCTGTGTCAGCTTCTCTGCAAGTTCCGTATCGCCATCTTTTGCGAACGCGACACCAATCCTGGACCTGTACAAGCTGATATTCAGATATCGGTAATCCTCTGGGTACTCTGAGGTATACTGACGCAGTGCTGCCTCATGACCGCCCATTGCATCGGCATACCCTTTCCGCAGTGCTGTAAATGCTTCTTCAACTGTATGATATGTAGCCAGCTTATAGTCCGATGGAATATCCGGATTCATATTCTCAAGAAAAATCTTCTCCATCATAGAGTTGGCCTGTACTGCGATCGTCTTTCCCTTCAGATCAGCAATCGTCTTGATATCACTGCCGGTACGGACTGCCAGTACACGCCGTGTATAAAGATACGGACCCGCCCACAAATACCTGTCTTCCCGTTCTTCCATGGTATAACAGCTCCACACACAGTCGATGGTACCATCCGAAAGCGCACGGTCAATCTGTGCAATATCCACATCCACAAAGACCGGCTCATATCCCATCCTGTGAAATGCTTCCGTTGCCAGTTCCACATCAATTCCGCTGAATGTTCCATCAATATCCTTATAAAAATATGGTTCGTATATCACTCCGCCCACTCTGATCTCAGGTAACTTTTTTCTTTCTGACGCTTCTTTTTTATGACACGCGCACAATGCTATCATCACGCCAAACATCAGCAGAACGATCATTACTCTAACTCTCGTCTTTTTCACTTGTTACTCCTTTGTAAAAAAGAAAGCAAACCAACTCATATTGTTCCAATTGCTTCCTTACTCATTCAAAAATATTGTCTGGCAATATTTTGGCATATATAACAAAATACGTCAAGTTTTATGACTACCGTTTTTTCTTTTCTTTCCTGTTAGATTAATTAACACTATTGCAGCATTTTGATTTTATGTTATACTTTACTATAGTAAATTATGAATCGATAAAAGGAAGTGATGCTATGAGTCTATTATGGATGGATTATGAAGCGGATTTTCGTAATCTGGTATCTATCGCATATCACCATGAGCAGGAAATGAAGCCTGATTACTTTGCAGGGCTCAGCGACCACACAAAGAACATTATCTTTCGCGATACCAGATATAATGTAGATTTCTTATATACTGCTTATACATTAAATGATAATAAGATTATCGAAGACTATGCCAGATGGCTGTTTCGTCTGATGGATTCTATATTGAAGAGTTATTCTACTGACGAATCCGCAGAATATGTAATTTCCCATCTTCGCTGCATCGATTATGCGATTGATCAGGAGATTACAGATGATGCGAAACGTATGCGTCTGCACGAACTGATCCAGCTTGCATGCACTGCAGTAAAGAATGAATCTATGGTGCCATTTGTCGATTCTTCATCCCGCTCTGCATATGAGCCTGAGATCCAGGAATATCTGGATTCCCTGCTCGCTGGTAACATGAAAGATACTCTCCATCTTGTCCGCCAGTTCTCAGACAAAGGAATTCCGCTGGTAGATATTTATACCGAAATTCTTGCAGAAAGTATGAAACGCATCGGAGATCTCTGGCATACCGCACAGATATCAGTTGCCACCGAGCATTACTGTACTTCCGTTACGCAGACTGCCATGTCACAGTTATATCCGCAGCTTTTTTCTGCCGTGCGTAAAGGCAGAACTCTGCTTTGTGCCTATCCGGGCACGGAACTGCATGAAATGGGTGCGCGTATGGTAGCTGATCTCTTTGAACATGATGGATGGGACAGCATTTATCTGGGGGCTGCCGTACCTTTTGATTCCATACTGGATGCTATTCGGACAAATCATCCGGATCTGGTTGCCTTATCAGTAACCATGCCCCAGCATCTGATCGAATGCCACGAACTGATCCAACAGATACGACTTGCATTTCCTGATATCCGAATTGCAGTCGGCGGACATGCATTTCAATGCACCGATTCTATCTGGGAAGACTGGGCTGTAGATTATTATACCGATGATGCACGAGAACTTCTTCAATTAGTAAATGGAGACATGAACCAAACCAATGATGAACCATTCAATCCTATTATGCGATCTTAACTGGACAATTGAACATATTCCGGCGAATACTTCAGATCTGCCTTTTTCAATCGGAGATCATCTGACTGACTTTCTTGCAGATTCCTCACAGCTACCGTCAAGAGAAGATGCTGTCAGACAGACGGCTCTACTGCTGACGCTTCATTTTCCCGGAAAAGATCATGCAACTTCGGCAATCCTCAGTGCGTTTCCGGATCGTTATCTGATCTTTTTATGCCACACGGATAACCCTGCCGATCTCTATCTGGCATTTCAGGATTATCTGAAGGCTCTCGCCTGGACGAATGAATCACTGACTGCACCGGATAATGACTTCTATTATCAGATTCAGCAAATGAATAATCAACTGATCAATTCCAAACGGGCACTTACCAAGAGCAATCTGGAATTACAACGCCTACTGGGTGAGATCCGCGATGCCAATGACACCATTGCCTTACTGGAACGTGACGAACTTACGAACCTCCTGTCAGTATCTGCCTTTTATCAGAAAGCCGGACAGATGCTCGATCAGAATCCGGATATTGATTACGATGTGCTGATCCTTGATCTGAAACGTTTTAAGCTGGTCAATGAAATCTTTGGCAAAGAAGCCGGTGATAAACTGTTACAGGATATAGCACTTTTTCTGACTGATACTCCGTACACAGAAGAAGGGGGATTTTCCCGTGTGGACGCGGATACATTTTATATCATGATACCGTCCCGTTATACCTATCACCAGCTGCTGGCAGATAATCTTCCTGCTTATCTGGAAAATTATCCGCTCCCGATCCAGCTTCATGCTGCTATCGGGGTCTACTCCACCAGTCTGGAACGACTGACTATTGAAGCTATGTGTGGACGTACGCTGTTTGCCCTCGGCTCCATTGCCGACACACTGGAAACCAATATTGCATTCTACGATCAGGCAATGTATGAGAAATTAAATCTGGAGCATCTGATTCTGAACCATTTACAGGAAACACTCGACCATCAGGAATTCCAACTGTATCTGCAGGCAAAGTCTGAGATATCTACAGGTAAAATCGTTGGTTCCGAAGCTCTGATCCGCTGGCATCATCCGAAGCTTGGCTGGATCCGTCCGGATCGTTTTATTCCACTGTTGGAAAAGCATGGGCTGATCTACAAAGTTGATCAGTACATCTGGGAAAAGGCATGCCAGATCCTTGCTGCTGAAAAAGCGGCACTTGGTTACTGCCTGCCAGTCTCTGTCAACGCTGCCCGAAGTGACTTATATCAGGATGATCTGATTCCTGTGCTCACCAGTCTTATAAAGCGCTATAACCTGAAGCCACAGGATCTTCATATCGAAGTGATCGAGCGTGCCTATACAGAGGATTCTGATGTAATCTGCCAGGTACTCTCAAAGCTTAGAAGTGCCGGATTCTATATAGAGATGGATGATTTTGGAACAGGTGTCTCATCCCTGTCCATGATCGCCGGTATGCCGATCGATTATCTGAAACTGGACAGGTCGTTCCTCACCTCAGATCTGGATGACAGGCGGCATATTGAAATCATACGCTTTATCATCAATCTTGCAAAAACTCTGGATCTGAAGATTATTGCAGAAGGCGTTGAGACCCAGGAACAGGCAGAACTTTTATATTCACTTGGCTGCTACTATGCGCAGGGGTATTACTTTGACAAGCCGAAGCCTGCGGAAGAATTTCTCGTCCAGCTTACGGCGCCCGATCATACAGAGCACATACAACAACCAGATACGATAACGAAACAAAGCCTCTGACTTACAGAATCAATCTGCAGGTCAGAGGCCTTTATACATCTTTTAACTACTTTTAACTATCTGTTTTATTTATTCCTGTACAAATTCGATTACGCCCTTGCCAAGTCTTGAAATACGTGCCAGTGAATATACATGCACGCCCTGTGCTTCCAGCTTCTCACGTCCCGGCTGGAAAGACTTCTCGATCAAAGCACCCACACCTGCTGTAGTAGCATGTGCTTTTCTCAGCAGTCTCAGAGCACCTGTAGCTGCCTCGCCATTGGCAAGGAAATCATCAATGATCAATACGTGATCTTCTTCACTGATCTGATGGCTGGAAAGAGTCAGCTCATAACTGGTCCCTTTGGTAAATGAGCTTACCAGTGTCTGATACAGATCATCATTCAACACCTTGGACGGCTGCTTCTTCAGAATTACCATTGGCACATGCATCTCATATGCTGTCATAAGTGCCGGTGCAATACCGGAGCTCTCAATCGTCACAACCTTGGTGATGCCCTGATCCTTAAAATGCTCTGCAAATTCTTTACCGATCTCATGCATCAGTTCAGGATCCACCTTATGATTGATAAAACTGTCAACTTTTAATACGTTTTCATTCAGTGCCCGGCCTTCAGCCAGAATCTTCTCTTCCAGTACCTTCAACTCTTTCACCTCATATATATTTACTTTAATTTTTAAAAATTAACTTATCCAATCTGTCCCAGATCCCTGACCACTTCTCCTGCTATGATCAGTCCTGCGACTGCCGGCACAAATGCCACGCTTCCCGGAATATCTCTCCGCTCTGTACACTTATGCTTGGCTCCCGGTGGACAGATACAGTTCGTACGACAACTGATCGACATGTCTTCCTTTGGTCTTACAGGCTGTTCTTCTGAGTATACCACCTTCAGCTTCTTCACACCGCGCTTCTTAAGCTCCCGGCGCATAACCTTGGCCAGCGGACATACCTTTGTCTTATAGATATCCGCCACCTTGAACTGGCTTGCATCCAGCTTATTACCGGCTCCCATGCAGCTGATGATCGGCACATTACATTCCTTTGCCTTCATCACAAGCGAAATCTTCGCTGTTACAGTGTCAACTGCATCTACGATATAATCATATTCCTCAAATACGAATTCGTCTGCATTCTCCGGAAGGAAAAAACAGTCATGAATCTCAACCTTCGCTTTGGGATTAATATCGAGAATACGTTCCTTCATAACTTCTGTCTTATACTTGCCAACGGTCTTTCTCGTAGCTATGATCTGTCGGTTCAGGTTCGTCAGACACACTTTGTCATCATCAACCAGATCCAGTGCACCCACACCGCTTCTTGCCAGTGCTTCACATACATAACCACCTACACCGCCGATGCCGAAGACTGCGACTCTGGCTCCCTTTAACCGCTCCATTGCCTCTTTCCCCAGCAATAATTCTGTCCTTGAAAACTGTGTAAGCATCTATACTAAACTCCTGTAAATCGTCTCTTAATAATCTATTAATAACCTATATTATGTATTCTTTCGTTACATTTGTCAATACTCCAGAAACCACCAGAAATATTTTTTACAGGGGTTGACAAGGATTGTATACATGTTTATAATAGACCACGATAATTAAATATCGAGCCAATCGAAGATTGCAGGAAAGCAGGCTTTACGCCCGCCGAAGGAATAATACTCTCAGGTGTCTCTGTTCAGAGACGGGACTGTAATTGGATGGCCCTCTGGAGAATCCCTTAAGTGGGTGCCGAAGGTGAAAGTAGGATATCGTTCCTGCGAATCTCTCAGGCAAAAGGACAGTGTGACCCGTATATTAAAACAATTCATTTGTTTTTATTATTTTGATATACCAGATCCCGTGGATTCTCCCCGGGATTTTTTTGTGCAGTAAACAGCTATCTTTCCCATATCTTCTGCGGCTTAATAATTTTGAGAGGAATCGAGGGAACAATCATGGAATTAATTGCAAAAATCGTTGATGTGGTCAACACATTTCTCTGGGACTATGCACTGTTGGTGCTGCTCCTTGGCGCAGGTATTATCTTCACCTTCCGCCTGAAATTCATTCAGGTACGTAAGTTTGGCGAAGGTATGCGTTCACTGTTTGGTAATTTTTCACTGAACGGCGGTAAAAATGATGAAGGTCTCAGCTCTTTTCAGGCGCTCACTACAGCTATCGCAGCACAGGTAGGTACCGGTAATATCGCAGGAGCTGCTACCGCGATCGCATCCGGCGGACCTGGTTCCATATTCTGGATGTGGGTCAGCGCATTTTTCGGTATGGCTACGATCTACGCCGAAGCAGTCATGGCCCAGCACACACGTAAGGTTGAAAACGGTACTGTTGTCGGAGGTCCGGTATATTACATCAAATACATATTCAAGGGCGGCTTCGGAAAGTTCCTTGCAGGTTTCTTCTCTGTAGCCATCATCCTTGCACTGGGATTCATGGGTAACATGGTGCAGTCCAACTCTATCGGAGTTGCATTTAACAATGCATTCCATGTACCGACCATCGCTGTTGGTATCTTTGTAGCAATTGTGGCAGCTGTCATTTTCATCGGAGGCATCAACCGTATTGCGAGCTTCACAGAAAAGATCGTACCGATCATGGCTCTCCTGTATGTACTCGGAAGCCTGATCATTCTGGTAACACACCTTCCGGGTGTCGGCACAACATTTAAAGATATCTTCGTAGGTGCTTTTTCACCACAGTCTATTGCCGGTGGTATGCTTGGTGTGACCGTACAGAAAGCTATGCGTTTCGGTGTTGCAAGAGGTCTGTTCTCCAATGAAGCAGGTATGGGTTCTACACCTCATGCGCATGCCACAGCGAAAGTTGCCAACCCATGTGAACAGGGTATCATCGCCATGATGGGTGTGTTCATCGATACATTTATCATCCTGACTATGACAGCACTGGTTATCCTGTCTACCGGAGTTATGGGAAATGGGCTCACCGGAGCTGAACTGGCACAGAGTGCATTTAACGTAGGATTTGGTGATTTTGGTAATATCTTCATCGCCATCTGTATGCTGTTCTTCGCATTTACCACGATCATCGGCTGGTATTACTTCGGAGAAGTCAACGTACGCCACCTCTTTGGTGACAAAGCAGTAAAGGTATATGCCGTAATTGTAGTAATCTTCGTTATCATCGGTTCTACATTAAAGGTAGATCTGGTATGGAATATGGCAGACATGTTCAACGGTCTGATGGTGCTGCCGAACCTGATCGCACTTCTCGCCTGCATGAAGATCGTAACGTCTATTTCAAAAGAGCACAAAGCGCTCTGATTTATCGTAATAAACTGCACGATATGTGCAAAACAGCATCCGCTTCTTTACCCTCCCGCGGATGCTGTTTTTATGCTACACTAACTATATAGAACGGAGGTACGACTATGACTGCAATCCACACAGCTACATCTGACAAACAGCTTCATGAGATCAACCGATATACTGACCGCGCCTTTCCGGTTGGAATCTACACGGTAACCCGTGATGGTATCCTGCCTGACGGACGTGGTTATCAGGATCTGCACTGGCATGAAGAGCTGCAGCTTACCCGTGTAGAATGCGGAGATTTAAATATCCGCGTGGACGGCATTGACTATACGCTGCATCAGGGCGAAGCCATTCTCATCAACCGTAATCTCCTTCACGTCACCACCAATCTGTCTGAAAACGGCAAATATATCAGCTTAAATTTCCCGGATCAATTGCTCGGTTTCTTTCCGGGCAGCCGTATGGAACAGGACTATGTCTTTCCATATACCAGAACTTATCAGTTCTCTGCTGTTGTACTCTGTCCGGATACCAACTGGAAGAAACAGATTCTGACGCTTCTGGATGAAATTCTGACATTGATGTCGAAAAATATAGCTTCCGATGTAAATAATCCCGAATATCAGGTTGCTGTCCGGCTTACTATGCTCTGGTCTGTACTGATACAGAATACGGTATCCAACCTTGCCGTACCTTCTAAAACTTATCTCCTCAGACAGGAAAGAATACATACCATGCTATCTTTTATTCATGAACATTATGCGGAAGAAATCCATCTAAAAGACATCGCAGCCACTGCTCATATCAGCATCGGCGAATGCTGCCGCTGCTTCCAGAGCATGGTCCGCACAAGTCCCAATCAATATCTGCTGGAATACCGTATTTCTAAGAGTAAGGAATTACTGACCGGCACAGACCTGTCTGTGACCGAAACCGCTTACGCTGTCGGCTTCAATGATTCCAGCTACTTTATCCAATATTTCAAAAAATGCACCGGTGTAACCCCAAAAGAATACATTCTACAATTTGAAAAATGTTAAGATTCTTATAGTATAGGCATGGATAATCATGGTTTTTGTACGATTCTATTGTTAAAATTATTGCAAACAGTAAGATTTTAACACAAAGGAGGTTAATCATGTCTATTGCAAATGAACCTAACTATATGGAACGTATTCATTATATGAAAGACCGTGTTGTGAATAAGAAACCGGAAATGGATCTTGAAAATGCACGTATATTAACAGAAAGCTTTCAGGAAACAGCAGGAGAACCGCTCTGCATCCGCAAAGCAAAAGCATTCCGCAGACAGTGTCAGGAAAAAACAGTTCAGATCTGGGATAAAGAACTGATCGTCGGCTGCTCCGGCAGTAAGATGCGTGGCGGCATTCTCTGCGCAGATACCTGCTGGTCAATCCTGGATGATGAGTTGGAGACAATCAGCACCCGCAAGTATGATCCATTCTATCTCCAGCCGGAAGACAAGGAATTATTTCTTACTAAGATCAAACCATACTGGCAAGGACGCTCCACTTATGAAGCATGGTTAAAGCAGATCCCGGATGACTGCCGGGATCTCAGGGATACCGGTCAGGTATACATTAACCGCAAAGCTGTCCGCGGCTGGGGCGAAACGACTGCCGGGTATCGTCAGATCATTGAAGAAGGTATCGAAAGTATCTGTGACACGATCCGTCAGCGAAAAGCAGAACTTGATCCTACGGTTCCGGATGATATCGAAAAGGAAGATTATCTTAATGCACTGTTAATATCTGCAGAAGGTATCTGCATTCTGGCAGAGCGATATGCAACAGAAGCAGAACGACTCGCAGACGTAGAATCTGATCCTGTCCATAAAGCAGAATTACTTACAATTGCATCCAACTGCCACAGAGTTCCACGCTATCCGGCACGTAACTTCCACGAAGCATTACAGTCACTCTACATTTACCAGATCTGTATCTTCATGGAGCAGAATGCTGCAAGCTACAATCCGGGACGTATGGATCAGTATCTGTATCCTTATTATAAGAATGATCTGGAAAATGGCACTCTGACGGAGGAAAAAGCCCAGGAACTTCTGGACTGTCTGTGGATTAAATTCTCTGAACCATGTCTGTTCCAGGATGCGGTTACAGCAGAGTTTGCAGCCGGTTATCCGATGTTCCAGAATGTATGTGTCGGCGGTGTCACTACTTCCGGACAGGATGCGGTCAATCCGCTGTCTTATCTGATATTACAGGCAACCATGGATGTGCAGTTATATCAGCCATCCCTGTCCGTACGTTACAGCCTCGCCAAGAATCCGAACCGTTTCCTCCGCAAGGTTGTAGAACTGATTCGTCTGGGTACCGGATTCCCTGCATTTCACAATGATGATATCGGAATCCGCATGCTGATGAATAAAGGCATTCCGCTCCGGGAAGCATTTGACTGGAATCCGTGCGGATGCGTAGAAACCAATCTGGAAGGTCGTCTGCGCCATTATACCGCACTGGCAGATATCAACCTTGGCGGTATGATTGAATTTGTAATGACCAATGGTATCAACCGCAAGAGCGGACGCAAGGTCTCTGTGGAGACCGGAGATCCTGCTTCATTTACAAGCTATGACCAGTTTAAAGAAGCTGTAAAAGAACAGCTTCGCTATGCCATCCGCGCAGTTGTAAAAGGAAGCCACGTCATCGACAACGTATGTATGGACCGTGTTGTTCCGGCACTTTCTCTGTCCTTCCGCGATTGCATACAGAGCTGTAAGGATTATGCATGGGGCGGAGCCAAATACAATACCGGAAATGGCATTATCATGATCGGTGTTGCCGACCTGATCAACAGTATGGCAGCCGTTAAGCAGCTGGTATACGACACCAAGCGCATTTCCATGGAAGATCTGGCAGCCGCTCTGAATGCAGACTTTGAAGGTTACGATATCATCAAGAAACTCTGCGATGATGCTCCAAAATACGGTAATGATAATACGCTGACCAATGAGATTGCCGGTGAAATGTTTACCTTTATTGCAGATGAAATTGAAAGTTATCACAGCAAATTCGGAACCATGACACCTGGAATCCTCCCGGTATCCGGCAACACACCGTTCGGTCTGGAAGTTGGCGCACTGCCATCCGGCCGTCATGCATGGAAGCCGCTTGCTGACGGTGTGAGTCCAAATGGCGGAACTGACAAAGAAGGTCCTGGTGCCGTATTGAAATCCGTATCCCATCTGCCACATGACCGTTTTGTACAGGGCACCCTGTTAAATATGAAAGTAGAACCGGAAATGCTGAACAGCGAAAACGGTATCCGCCAGATGATGGCTCTGTTAAAGAGTATGTGCAGTCTCGGTCTCTTCCATGTACAGTTCAATGTCATTGACCGCGAGACTCTGTTAGCGGCACAAAAACATCCGGAACAGTACTGCGGATTGTTAATTCGTGTTGCCGGATACACGGCGTATTTTACAGAACTTGGCAAGGATGTACAGGATGAGATCATTGCCAGAACCGAACAGGAATCTTTAAGTGGCTGCAGTTGTGGCTAGAAAGGAGCAGAGATGACCACCAGCGGAATGGTACTTCGTATTGAAAAGACTTCGATCCATGATGGAGAAGGACTGCGCACTGTGGTGTTCCTGAAAGGCTGTCCGCTCCGATGCAAATGGTGTTCCACGCCGGAATCACAGCATACAGCACCGGAACACGGATATGGACATCTCATGTCCGTGGATGAGATCATGCACGAAATATGCAAAGACGAAGTATTCTTCTTCCATTCCGGCGGCGGTGTGACCATCAGCGGCGGAGAAGTGTTAGCGCAGGCAGATTTTGCTGAAGCTATTCTCCGAGCCTGTATGGAAGAAGGAATTCCCACTGCGATCGAGACCAGTCTCTATGCTGATTACAGCCAGATTGAAAAGCTGATTCCGTATCTCGATACGATGTACATTGATTTTAAAATAGCAGATGAAGCTGCACACCGTAAATACACAGGTGTATCCAATCAGAAAATACGTGAGAACCTGTTACGGCTTGATCAGGATTTCCAACATGGCATCCATATTCGGATTCCTTCCATACCGGGGATTAATCTGACGGCAGAAAACATGCAGGAAACAGCACATTTTCTGAGTAAACTCCACCATGTAGCCGATATAGAACTGCTCCCATATCACAGATTGGGACTTGCATCTTATCAGAAGCTTGGACGCACCTATGAACTTGCAGATACGCATACGCCATCTATGGAAGAAATGCGAAACATGGCGGATGTAATTCACCATATTCTTCCAGATCATATTGTAAAAATCAAGGGAGAATTATATACTGAAACTAACGAAAAATGACAGGAGGTATTACCATGATACATATCAGTGAAATCAGCACTACTGTCCCACCAAAGGGACGCAATACAACTGAAGACAAAGTCTACCAGCTCTTTACCAAGCTTGGCATTCCATTTGAACGTGTCGATAACGATGTGGTAGAAGCTATGGAAGAATGCAAAGAAGTTGATCAGGCACTTGGAACCGAGATCCGAAAAAGCATATTCCTCTGCAATCAGAAAAAGACCAGCTTCTTTCTGGTCGTACTTCCTGCAGACAAGCAGCTTGACACCACAGCTCTCAGCAAGAAGATCGGTGTCTCCAAGTTATCCTTCGCCTCCGGCGATCTGATGGAGAAATATCTCCATGAAAGTCCTGGCTCCGCTTCTATTATGGGACTTGTAAATGATGAAGACGAATACGTACAGCTGATCATCGATAAAGAGGTGGCAGATGCAGAATGGTTCGGATGCAACCCGGGAATCAATACCGCGCACCTGAAGATAAAGACAGAGGATCTACTGAAGAAATTCCTGCCAAAGATCTATCATCGGGCTAAGATCGTGGAACTATAACATTTCTTTATTTCATACGACCACAAATCAGGCTGAACTATATCAATAGTCCAGCCTGATATTTTTCGTTCATTATATAAAGTATTCTATCGTCTTCTCCGGCGTCAGCAGTGTCTCTCTATTAGACAATAATACTGCTTCTCTTCCTGCCACAGGCCCCAGTGCATATAATTTCTCTTCATCCTGATTAAAATACTTCTCCGGTACGATCCTGTTATACTCCATCGGATGATCCATATGTATCTCGATATCTTTCTCTTCATATGGCTCTGTCCAGTAATACGGATCGAACATCTTAATCTTGCCATCCTGGATTCCGGTTAATGTCACATAGTGCCATTCATCCAGAAACAGTCTCACCACGACCGCGCCGCCTCTGCGCAACACATCATTGATCCGGCTGCTCTCGCCAAGGTATACATCTTCTCCTGACAGATATGCGCTGTTCACTGCCAGCCTGCCAATCTTGCCAAATTCATTGAGCCAATTTGACAAAAACATCATCGCCATGCGCGACGTGCCGCTCTGTCCCGGTACACCTTCTGCGCTGTAACAGTCCAGACAATATAACATCACATTACGTATAATCTCCGGCGGGATATCCTCCCGGTCGAAAAGATAGCTGATCGCATTCAACATAGATGTCGGTCCGCAATCACATTCTGATATCTGATAGTGTAGTGGGTTCTTCATAATTTATAACCAAACCTTCTCTATTTCATCCTTTAATTCACAAACCATCTTGTAAAACTTTTCTTTCGTCTGTGCAACAATTCCCATTGCAATCTTATGATTATAAGAATGTGTTACATTATTTCTCTCCTGAAGCGCGCTTAACCATAGCCCCTCATCTTTCATCATTTTCCAGGATTGTTCAAATGTAATTTCATATAATCCAACTAATCCCGTTAAAACAACATTATCATATGGTTCTTCATAATTATAAATATCTTTCATATTATCTAAAGCAGAACAAAAATTATCATACTTTTTCATATAGAATTCTCCCCTCTTCTTCTATTGCCTTTCGCAACTCATCCTGCATTTCTCTATCCAGATTTACAATATCATATTTCAAGAGAGTATGCGTCTCTTCTTCTATATCTAATGCAAATCTGTTAAAATCTCCTCCTGATACAGCAAGATCAATATCACTGGTTCTCTTATAGTCTCCTCTGGCTCTTGAGCCAAACAAAATCACTTTTTCTATTCTGTATTTTTCAGCTATTCTTATTATTTCTTCAAGAACCTCTATCCTGATTCCGGTATCCATATCCGTCACCCTCCCTGTATCTATGCTCTTTAGTGTACCATCAGCTCCCCCGATACGTCAACAGGGGTAGTCCTCCCTGACTGCCCCTGCTAATATCTTTGTTCCTTTAATCTTCTTCAATGTGTTCACGTCCCTGATCGATAATCGTACGCACATGATCATCTGCCAGTGAGTAAAACACGGATTTGCCTTCCCGTCTGCTCTTGACCAGCTTGTTCTGCTTCAGGATTCTGAGCTGATGAGAAATAGCCGACTGTGTCATATTCAATGCCTGTGCCAGATCGCAGACACATACCTCCGCTTCAAAGAGCACATACAGAATACGGATTCTGGTGGAATCTCCAAATATCTTGAATAGTTCTGCCAGATCATACAGCTCTGTCTCAGCCGGAATGGTCTCATTTACTATTTTCAGGAGATTCTCATGCACCTCGCAGGATTCACAGATCTCCACGTCATTTGCTTTTTTTGCCATCTTATCACTACTCCTAGAGGTTCTTTACAAAAAGTGCCCGGATCGCATTGAGAACCGCAATCACCATAACTCCTACGTCTGCAAAAATTGCCATCCACATATTCGCTATACCAAGTGCTCCGAGGATCAGGCAGATTGCCTTAATGCCAAGTGCAAAATAAATATTCTCATATACAATACGTAAGCATTTTCTGGATATCTTAATTGCCTTTGCGATCTTCTGCGGATCATCGTCCATCAGTACCACATCGGCTGCCTCAATAGCTGCATCGGAACCAAGCGCTCCCATGGCAATTCCGATATCTGCTCTGGAAAGCACCGGTGCATCATTAATACCGTCACCGACAAATGCAAGCTTCTCTTTCTCGCCCTTCTTAGCCAGCAGTTCTTCTACCTTCGCAACCTTGTCTGCCGGAAGAAGTTCGCTGTGTACTTCGTCAATGCCAAGGTCTGCTGCCACCTGGTCCGCTACCCGTTTCATATCTCCGGTCAGCATGACTGTCTTAGTGATACCTGCGCGCTTCAGATCCTGAATTGCCTGTTTCGCATGAGGCTTCAACTGATCTGAGATCAGAATGTGTCCTGCATAAGCTCCGTCCACTGCCACATGTACGATCGTTCCTACTTCGTGACATTCACTGTACTGAAGCCCCATCTTCTGCATCAGCTTCGCATTACCTGCTGCCACTGCCACACCGTCAACCATGGCTGTCACGCCATGTCCGCTGATCTCTTCGATATCCGTTACACGGTTACGGTCGATCGGCTTGCCATATGCTTTCTGCAGACTCTTACTGATCGGATGTGAAGAAGAACACTCTGCTAACGCCGCATACTCCAGCAGTTGCTCTTCTGGGATCGTATTGTGATGTACACCGCTGACTTCAAATACACCCTGTGTCATCGTACCTGTTTTATCAAATACTACATATTTGGTCTGTGCCATCGTCTCCAGATAGTTAGATCCCTTGACCAGCACACCCTGATTACTTGCTCCGCCGATTCCTGCAAAGAAGCTGAGCGGGATACTGATAACCAGTGCACAAGGACAGCTGATAACCAGAAATGTCAATGCACGATAGATCCAGTCGCCCCATTCAGGTGAAAGTCCCATCGCAAGCATACGTACGATCGGCGGCAGGATTGCCAGCGCCAGTGCACCGTAGCAGACTGCCGGTGTATAATATCTTGCAAATTTGGAAATAAAGTTCTCGGATCTTGATTTTCTCGAACTTGAATTCTCTACCAGTTCCAGAATCTTGGATACGGTAGACTCTCCGAACTCACGGGTTGTCTGGATCTTCAGCAGACCAGTCATATTGATACATCCACTGATAACCTCATCACCGGCTTTTGCTTCTCTTGGAAGACTCTCTCCGGTCAATGCACTGGTATTCAGTGTACTGCTTCCTTCCGTAATCACACCATCGATCGGCACTTTTTCACCGGGCTGTACAACAATCACCGTTCCGACTTCTACTTCATCCGGATCCACCTGCTCCAGTTCTCCGTCATTTTCCACATTTGCATAATCCGGTCTGATATCCATCAGCTCACTGATATTCCGTCTACTCTTGCCTACCGCATAGCTCTGGAACAGCTCACCGATCTGATAGAACAGCATTACGGACACGCCTTCCTTATAATCACCCAGGGCAATCGCACCTACGGTAGCTACTGCCATCAGGAAATTCTCATCAAATACCTGTCTGTTCAGAATACCCTTGACCGCTTTGCGCAGTACATCGTATCCGATTACCAGATACGGCACCATATAGCAGATAAATCTGATATATCCTTCTAATGGAAGTAAGCTGAATGCAATGATCAGTACTGCCGCAACAATAATACGGATCAATACCTTTTTCTGTTTCTTTGTCATATCTGCTCCTATCCTTTCCGACTCATTTTCCGATTCATTTTCTGCAGATGCCTGTTAACATCTAACTGTATCTTATAAGAAGATCTCGCAGTCGTCTTCTACTTTCTTGCAGTTCTTCAGGACTTCCTTCATAACCTTCTTAGGCTCCTGTCCCTCTTCAAATTCCACGATCATCTTCAGCATCATGAAGTTAACAGTTGCATCCTTAACGCCTGCAGTCTCTTTTGCTGCCTGCTCCATCTTATTTGCACAGTTTGCGCAGTCTACATCGATTTTGTAAGTCTTTTTCATAATAATTACTTCCTTTCTGTGTATGAATTGTTTGTTTGAATATATGAGCACTTGTTCATATGTTTGTTTTTATTATAGCACTGCTTCTGCCGCTGTCAATATTTCTTCCTCATATTTTCAACTTTTTTACCGCATATATACCTGTTTTGCTACTATACAACCGCTTTCGTCTGCACAACGTCCACTTTGCTCTCGTAATCCGTAATCCCTTCGCCCATATTCGGATATTTGGATGAATAGACCTGATCTACGGTAAATACGCAGATCAGCAATATGCATACCGTCATCAGCTTACGAATCGGAATCTTGCGAATGATACTGTCGAGAAATGGAGCAAGCACATACACGATTGCCATACCGCCCACGCCAAATGTTAACAGCCCTTCGGCACAGATACGTCCGTTCAGATTCAGGAAATATCCCGTATAATCCCACCATTTTTCACCGTGCAGAATTTCAAGAAAATAAGACGTAAAATATTCCACACATCCGCACAATGCTACTGCCGCCACAAACTCTGCCGCTGGTCTGGCTCTAAGTTTATTCAGCACCATCAGCATCAATACACTGCCTGCACCATAGATTGGAAGCCACGGTCCATGCATCACGCCACGGTTCACAAACACGCCATCCATGATCAGATGAAGGCTTACCTCCCACAGCCATCCGATAAATGACATTACAAAAAAGATCATGATCATAGAACCAACAGAATAGTGACGCAGGAAGTTCATATTCTCAATTCCTTTTCGTTTCTTCTTTTCAGGAATCGGATACAACCGTACCGGATATACCACGCCGCGATAGGCTCCCTGCACATGTGCCACACGGAATCTCCGGTTCTCTTCCTGTTCCAGAACATCCAACTCCTTTTGATTGCCCACAGCCAACCCAAACCAGTCTGCCAGAACTCTGCGGATTCCGGTCAGTGTCAGTACCGGGCGCAGTACCTCATCATCCACTTCTTTCACATCACTGTATACCGTATCCAGCACTTCCCTTGACGGTACTTCATACAGATAACGGTCATACAACAGTTCTGAAAATGGAAGATTCTTTTCCTTTGCCAGACTGCGAAGTTCCGCATAATACTCCGCCATTGTGGCTGTCTGATAAGGATTCGTATAGAAAATATCCACCAGTCCGAACGTAATATCTCCCAGGATCTTCCAGCCGATAAAGGACCATTCCAGCTTAAAGCATTCCCATTTATGACCATTCATCATATGTCTGGAAAGCGTGATCGCATCCAGTGCTCGGATGTCAGGATTCTCTGCTATAATGAACGGCACCATGTAATATGAATAATATTTGATCACACCGCCGATGATCGTACACCACCAGAACAGCTCCAGTATACCTGATACAAGAAGCGCCAGACCTGCGTGCATCCATTTTTTAATCTTCAGCAGAAACCATACTCTGGTCACAGGTACCTTCTGATAGCAACGACCTTCCAGAAACATCCTCCGCATGACCACGCGGTATATTCCTACGACAAAAGTCTGCACAAAGAACATCACGCCAAAGCCGAGCAGTGTGAGGATAATTCCCGTAATACCATCTGATCCAACCAGTGAACGAATCGCTACTGCCAGCGTCACCAGATATGCACCGGACATAGTTTTATTCACAATCTCAGAAAATGCGCCACGGCTCCTTCCCAGCACTTCATTCTGTCTGGTCTGCGATTCCTCTATATATCGTTTTTCTTCCTGCTCTGCCGCTTCCTTCCGCTTCTCTTCCTGCCCGTTTCCGATATCCTGCGCAAAAGAAAAGAACTCATCCGTCAGGGAGTTGGTGGATAATTTATCTGTACTCGTTTCCGTATCTTCCACTGCTACATTTTTTTCAAATTTCACCGCCGAAGTATATTCCGTTCCCAATATTCCTGCAATCAGGCATAACAGTACAAACAGCCAGTAATGTTTCTTCAGAACTACTTTGGCATTTTTCTTCAGTTCTTTTCGTGACCTCATCCCAGTCTCCTTCCAGTCATTCCATGTTCACTCTTATTTCATTGTATTATAGAACGCACATGCGGGCAACCATTCTTATCTGGAATCCTTAGAAATGATATGGTATGATGATAGAAATATACGAAGGAGGATATTTATGCACGTAGGTAAGAGAATGCAAAAAAGGGAAAAGTCTGCCATGTCCGTATCACTATATGGCAATCTGGTCTTTGTCGTCATCGAACTTGTGATGGCTCTGGTCACCGGCTCTCAGGCTGTTCTGCTGGATGCTGTCTATGACGGCGTAGAATTCTGCATGCTGCTGCCTTCCATTTTCCTGATCCCGCTGTTATACAAGCCTTCTAATGAAGAACACCCTTTCGGATATATGCAGATTGAGACCATCTTTGTCGTGGTCAAAGGTATCACAATGACAGCCGTTACTTTTGGATTGATCTTCAACAATATCAACCTGATGCTGCACGGCGGACATATCGTGTCATTCCATACTGTTGCCGGATTTGAATTATTTGCCTGCATCTTAGGCATCATCGTAACTATTTATCTCTATCATAAGAATAAACAGATGGAATCACCGTTAATTAATATGGAAATGCAGGGCTGGAAGATCGACAGCTTTATCTCGCTTGGTATGACCGTTGCTTTTCTGCTTCCTATGCTGATTCCGTTTGACTGGTTCCAGCATGTTGTACCGTATCTGGATCAGTTGATCACGATCGTGCTCTCACTGGTCATGATCCCAACACCGATCCACACGGTAATTACGGGCATCCGTGACCTGATGCTGATTCCACCGGAAGAAGAAACAATTGACGATATTAAAGAAACGGTCGAACCGATCATCGGCATATACGGACACAAGAATCTGTATTATGATATCGTCCGCACCAGCAGGAAGCTTTGGATCAGCGTCTACATCAGTTTCGAAAAGGACATCGTATCTCTGTCCAAATTCAAGCAGCTGCAGGATCAATGCATCAAGGCACTGGCTTCCAAATATTCCGATTTCTACTTTGAACTTCTGCCGGATATCGAATTTACCGGAATTGAAGATATTGAATAAAATCCGAACAAAAGCTGTTGACATCATTCTCGTCGAATGCTATATTATATGTGTACAAACCAAAGGCGGTTTTCCAACAGGAAAGCTGCCTTTTTGTTTTGTATAAAAAGAACGGTTGCTATTGCAGTTTTCGGGTATCATTTTCCCCAAGAATGATGCGCCCGGATAAACTCCAATTCATATATACTTTTCTCCTTCGGGAGAAGCATTCCCCAAGCTTTGTATATAGCACTGCAGAGCAACAAAAACCTCTCAATGACATACCAAAAGGAAAAAGCACGGCATTTTGATGTCGTGTTTTTTCTTTTCTGTAACCGCCCCGTTTTTTGTGTATTATGCACAATTTTATGTGCTATCTTTTTATTTTCTTGGTTAATCATACTTTTACTCCGGTGCTATAATGTGCTTGTAACAAAGAAAACCTACTTAACACACCTCTTTGAACAGCAAAGTTGAAGGATGCTAAGCAGATCAGATTTTTGGAGGAAAAGATAAATGAATACTTTAAAAGCTGAAAAGAGAAGCATGGACATCAAAGCAAAGAAATTGAGAAGAGAAGGTTTCGTTACCGGTAATGTATTTGGCAAGAAGCTTGCAGAATCCATTCCAGTCAAAATCGAAAAATCCGCAGTTGAGAAGTTACTGAAGACAAGCCACAAAGGAAGCCAGATTATGCTGGACATTGATGGTGAATCTTATCAGGTACTGATCAAAGATGTAGAATATAACCCGTTAAAGGGTCAGGTAGACGAGATTGACTTCCAGGCACTTGTAAGTGACGAGAAAGTTCATTCTGTAGCAGAGATCGAACTGATCGACCACGAAAAGGTTGTATACGGTGTACTGGAGCAGTTCCTTGAAGAGATCCAGTTACGTGCACTTCCTGCTGCATTGGTTGATAAGGTTGAGATCAATGTGGGTGAGATGAAAGTCGGCGAATCTATCAAAGTAAAAGATCTGCCGATTTATCAGAACAAAGACATCGACATTCTGACAGATCCGGAAGCTACTATCGTAACTATCCAGGAAGTACACAATGCTCCTGCTGAAGACGAAGAAGCTGCTGAAGGCGCAGAAGCATAATCATCGTCAATCACGAACATATTATCAAAAGCTGTCATACTAATTGGAATCATCTCATTAATATGACAGCTTTTTATTTACAGCATTTCGATGAATGCTGATATTCTGGTTGTCAACTGTCCAACATCAGAATCTGTATCTGACGTCTCGATAGACAGACATGGAACCCCTAAATTTTTGAGAAATCTTTGAATCTTATATTTTTCAACCGAATAAGGGTGACAGGTTTGCAGAGACACATCCAAAACACCATCTACATGATACTCATCCACCAATGTTTCCAGCAATTCAAAACGCCTTGGATTAGGTGCCATAATAGCACATGAAGTATTCAAATAACATTCTGCAATTGCATCTATAATATCTTCAGCCGCTGTATTTACATATCTCACCCCGGCTTTCATCACCTCACAGTTTTCAAAGCACACAACTACACCATCATTCTCTTCTACCGCACGAAGAACTTTCGGAAATACGCCCCCCAATGGACAGCCTGTGATTAATATCCTCCTGCGCTCATTCGATATATCTGTTTGTTTATTTTTTAATCTTTCCGCGCTATCTTTATTCGCCTGCGTACGCGAAACCCTGTCAAAAATAGCACGATTTTTTTCCAATTCCCGATAAACATCCATTCCTGTCACAGGTGGTGGACACTCCTTTTGAATATCCATCAATGATGTAATACTTTTTCGTTCTTCATTCAATCTATCAGCCGCTTGTTTTAATTTTTCCTTCGTTATTTTGACACCAAACTGTATTTCTATCGTATGTATCAGGTATTTTATTTCTGATACGATCAGTGGTTTTGAATATTCACGATCTATTCCCTGTGCCACCTGATAATAGTATAATTTTTCCTGGCAATGCAATAATTCATACATTTTCTTCTTGCCATCACAGGAACTTTCTGTAATAATCATATCCGCTTCATCCAACACACCGTCTTCACACAATGCACAACAACTTCTTACAGATGGACAGACATTCTTCGGCAATATTCCAGGAAAGGTATCTACAAACTCCTGAATAACAGGAACTCGTACTGCACAAATTCCGGTCGCCTCTAATATCTCCTGCGGCACATGAGAGCAAAAAAAGACAGCAATCTTTTTCCCTTCTGCATGACAGTTTTGAATCTGCTCATACAACTTTTTTTTATTCATTTCTTTCTGCCTCCACCATCTTCTTTTCTCGAATCATTTCTATATATGCTTCTATACGAACACGAATCTGTGCCTCATCTCCTGGCTCAAATCCTGTTTCAATATGTAACAATGGAATACCACATTTGTCACAAACACGTCTGATATTTTCAGTTTCTATTGCAAATGGATTACACGAATGAAGTGTCAGGCTGATAATACCATCCGCGTTCCATTCGTGAATTGTTTCTTCCACCTGTTTCATTCTTCTGCTATTCGGTGATACTACCGCACATGGAACTTCCATATATTTCTCTGCAATTCTTACAATTGGATCTCTGTCTGTATCCTCATCAATTAATCGTCTTCTTGACGAAATACCACAGCATCCTTCATAACAGACTACTGCTCCCCCAACTTCTTCTACTACATTAATCGTCTTATGTGCCACACCACCATATCCGGCTCCCGATATTATAATTCTCGGTCTATATGGATCGGGTTTAAATGGACCTTTTCCTTCTTTCCAATTTTCTTCACACTGATCCAGTATTGCATTCAATTTATTATATTTTTCTTCTTTGTCGAACATATACTGTTCGCCTTCCATAATATCCTGCATCCTGGCACCCTCTAATGCCGGCGGATCATATTTGCCAAGTTCATAAATTCGTGCCGCCTGCCTGCGTTCCTTATTGCCCCAGATGATTGCTTCATTTAACATTTCGTCTGTTACTGTTACATTGAACCTTTCCGCCAGACCTTTGGTAAATCTGCGCAGCTCAGTCACCCACATCTCCAGCGATCTTTCATAATCCGGAAGATTAGGCAGATGAATCACCTGCATCGGCTTAATTTCACTTAACAATTCATACATCTTCTTTTTACCATCACAGGTTGTTTCGCCAACAACTACATCTGAAAAATACGCATATGGGCAACTTTCTTCCAATGCATGCCCATAACTTGCTTTAATCAACGGACATAAATTCGCCGGAAGTCTTGTTTCAGCAGTTTTGATCGGCTCATAACTTCTGCCACATAGCGTCACCTGCTGAAGACCTACCGCTCTGATTATTTCTGCCGGTGTATACTGGCAAAATGCTCCGCATATTTTTTCACCTTTATCCTTTAATTCTTTTATACGCAAAAAACCTGCTCGTCTGGCATCTGCAAATTCTTCAAAATGCTCTGGTAAAGATATCTTTTCGTTCATACAATCACAGCCTTTCATACAATCAGTTATTATATATTTCCAAAAAGGAAGCACGAACTTAAAATCCATACTTCCTCACAAATTAAACATACTGTTTCAATTCATCCATTGCTTTTTCATCCATCTTGGATTTATCAATCTTAGCATGTTTCAAATATTGTCTCCAAATCAAAATCAATACGAATCCAACTGCGATAACCGCTGTCAGGAAATAAAAGAAATAATGATAACCTGTCACTCCCGGATGAGTATCAATAATTTTTCCTGCCAGGATGGATACAAATGTCTCAGGAATTGCTCCTGCTGTACAAATAAGTCCTGCCGCTGTTCCACAATATTCCACAGGAACTGCACCTTCACTCATCATAGTCCATGCCATTGCATAATTCATATGGAAAAACACTAAAATTGTAACAAACAATATCGCTACAATTACAACACTTGATGATTTTGCAGGCACAAACAGCATTGTGATTTGTCCGGCAAGCATTACTACAAATGCCAAAAGCATCAGTTTTGCTGTACCAAATTTATCCGCAAGATATCCTCCAATAATATTGCCTCCTATAGATCCAAACTTACGAAACACACCCAGCATTGCTCCAAAGGCTACTGCCGCACCAAGAATATCCGTTGTAAACGGAATATAATAATAAATCGACAAGCAGAACACATGATTACAAAATGACACCAGACATATAATCCAAACTGCCGGATTCTTAATTACTTTTGCAAAGCCATGGAAAGATACTTTTTCCGCATCCAGAAGCATCTTTTCATCTTCTACTGCAAAAAACGCAAACAAGCCCATTGCAATATTAGCAAATGAATAAAATAATATAACATATTTCATCGCCAGCACCTGATTGCTCATTCCCGATGTCCCAATATTAAACAATGCTACCGCAATCAATGCTACAATAGCTCCACCTACATTCTGAATACCTTCAA
>CAVAVU010000094.1:0-23325 GCA_963592205.1 bacterium | reverse complement strand
CCATATGCCTTGCCTTGATTATTTTCATCTGCCATTACACGTACTGCTTTTACACACGCAGGCCAGAATGCAAAGGTAGTTGAAACACCCCAAAGTGCATAAATTCCCAGTAAACCTTTAAATCCAAGTGGCAACAGATGTAATAATCCTCCGAGTCCTGTTCCCCATAATGAGATTGAAATGATTTTTCGAACTGACATTCCATCCGCAACTACACCACCAAAAAGATATGAAACAATTCCAAATACTCCGATTACTGTTCCAAATAATCCCATCTGAGTATTGGTCAGGTGATATGTCTCAAGATACGCCTCATAATAATCAAATCGAAAGAAAGGAAGTCCAAAGATTACAGATCCACTGATTGCCAATACCACGATTGCTCCAAAATTCTTTTTGAGCTTTCCGGTAATTCCAATCTTCCCAAAAAAACTGTCCATATAATTCTTTCTCCTTCCTAATTAGCTGATACTACACTATAAGTTTCACCCTTATCATAAGTTCTGGTATTAATAATAAATGTACTGTAATAAAATTTACCCGAATATACTCCTCTTTCACACCCTGCGCTGCTCATTTCAAAATCATTCCAGTCACCCACTTTTTCCTTAATATCCTCCTGGGTAACTGTTTCACCGATCAGTGCCTGTGCTGCTGCCAGCTGTTCTTCCGAATTTGCCGTATTATTTCCGGTTGTATTCGTCTTTTCTTCAAGCTCTGCTGTCTGCTGTCTCGTAGTGGAAATTGTTACTGCAACAGTCAGCCCCGCAAACACTACAATTAACAGTGAAAAGGATACTGCAATTGCAATTATTTTTTTCTTACTCATTGATATTCCTGCTTTCTTTTATCCTAAATGTGCCCCTGTAAAAACAGGAGCACATCTATCTAACTGATCTTATTCTTCCTCAGTAGCATCATCCAGAATATTAACACCATCTCTCATATCTTTTCCATCTGCATCTACTACAGTATCCAGATATTTATCATAGTGTACTTTGTTTCCATTATGGTCAATGAATTCATTTCCTTCATTTGACCAAGGAATCCATCCATTACCCCATTCTTTAATGTTATTAAGATCAACTGACTGGCACCAGTATGCAATCTTTGCAGCTCCCCAGCTGTCACCACAGAAGAACGCTACAGTCTTGGATGTATCCAGACCATTACTTTCCATATATGCTTTCAATTCTGCCTGAGTTCTTGCAGTCTCGTCAACGTTAGTAAAGTATTGTCCGTTTTCATCATCGCCCTGCAGACACCATACAGATCCTTCAATCTGACCTGCAAGATCATGGTAAGCATATCCAGAATATTCTCCGTTGTATTCCTCTTCTCCACGGTTATCAGCAACCTGTCCTTCTACTTCACCATTCAGAATTGCTTTGATATCATCCATCCATAAAATTTCATCAGGATTTGCAATTGTATCAGAACCAAAGTTGTCAACAGATTCTGGAATTACCTGTGTATCTTCATCTGTATCCAAATCATATCCATTATATGACCATGCTGTCAGTGCACCGCTCATAGCATATGTCTTTACTCCAACACTTCTAAGCATAAATCCAAGACGTCCCTGTGGCGATGTTGAAGTACCTGTTAAAATAACAATAGAATCCTTTGTAATTCCATACTGTGTACAAACTTCATCACGGAACTCTTCTAAAGAAATAAGTCTCCACTCTTTTGCATAATCAGATCTCTTCTCTGGCACATATACACGTGGTCTCTCATAAGAATCTGTATTGATATGCACTGCTCCCGGTACATGTCCTGCCGAGAAATAAGAAGACTGTCTTGCATTTCCCCAACCAACATCTACTAATACAACATTATCAACATTATCTCCAACAATTGCTTTCGCATCTTCACTCAGTTCAGTTTCTTTTCCTGTTACAACATCTGAAATGCTCTTAACTGTCTCAGATGGAAGGAATCTGTCATGATTCTCATAAGACTCCAAATCTGTTCCGGCATCAATCATTTCATTTGCCTGGAATACAGATACATCTTCAACACCCTGCTCCATAAAGTAATTAGCTACTACATTAGCCTGTTCTCCTGTATAATCATATACAATAACGCTGGAATCTTTATCAATTCCCTGATCCTTCATAGCTCTTTCCAGATAAGCTGTACGCGGAGCAGTTCCTGAATAATTACAATCCAGCCAACGTGCTGAAAACAGTGCTGAATTCTTCAAATGTCCTCCATTTGCTGCACCTTCCAGTGCCCATCCAGAATATGCTTCCTGTGGACGTGCATCTACCAGAACAGTACTATCATCGGAATCATTCATATACTCCTGTACTGTCTCGGCATCTGCGCTTTCTACATCTTTCATTTCTTTTGGAAGCGCACTGTTATCAGTTTCTTCATCCTTTGTTTCTTCCGTTGCTTCCTGTGTTGGTTCTTCTTTCTTAGAATCAGAAGATCCGCCGCAGCCTGTAGCCAGACTTGCAACCATTGATGCACACAGCAATGCTGCAACAACTTTCTTTTTCATAACTCTCTTTCCTCCTAGTTAATTTTTTCACTTTCTATAGTTTACCATAACAACCTTTTCTATTTCAAATTCAAACATTCTATATGTACCAGTAATTATAGGAGTCTTCTATATATCATAGTATTTCCTTTGAAAAATTGTTCTTTTTCCACAAAAAAATCCTATCTGAATCTTTTTTCGAATCAGATAGGATCTTAAAATTTATTGTTACTATTTCACAATATTATAATGCTTTAATTCTCTCGATTGCTGCTACGGTATTCTCGTATGAACCGAATGCTGTCAGACGGAAGTATCCCTCTCCGCTCGGTCCGAATCCTGATCCCGGAGTACCTACTACATTGGCATTCTCTAATAAGTAATCAAAGAATTCCCATGAAGTCATGTTATCCGGTGTCTGCAGCCAGATATATGGTGCATTTACACCACCTGATACATTATATCCTGCACTCTTCAGTCCTTCGTAAATAACCTTCGCATTATTCATGTAATAAGCTACCTGCTCTTTCAACTGAGCCTTACCAGCCTCTGAGTATACTGCCTCGCCGGCTTTCTGTACGATGTACGGAGCTCCGTTGTACTTGGTTCCGTGACGTCTGGCCCACAGAGAGTGAAGCATCACATCTCCCTGTTTGATATCCTTAGGAATGACAGTTGCTCCCAGACGTACTCCTGTGAATCCTGCATTCTTGGAGAAGCTGCGAAGCTCGATCGCACAGGTTCTTGCTCCCTCACACTCGTATATGCTGTGTGGGACATTGTCCTCAGAAATGTATGCTTCATAAGCCGCATCGTAAATAATAACTGCCCCTACTTTATTGGCATAGTCTACCCATTCCTGAAGCTGATCCTTTGTGATCGTAGAACCGGTTGGATTGTTCGGGAAGCACAGATAGATAATATCCGGTGTCTCCTTCGGCAGTTCCGGTGCAAAGTTCGTCTCTTTTGTACATGGCATGTAGATTACATCGCTCCATGTCTCTGTCTTCGGATCATAAGTTCCGGTACGTCCTGCCATAACATTAGTATCAACGTATACCGGATATACCGGATCACATACTGCAATCTTATTATCTTTGGCAAAAATCTCCTGGATATTACCTGAATCTCCTTTTGCACCGTCAGAAATAAAGATCTCGTCAGCCTTAATATCACATCCTCTGTCCTGGTAATCATTCTTAGCCATTGCTGTTCTTAAGAATTCATATCCCAGATCCGGTGCATATCCGTGAAATGTCTCTGCATGAGCCATCTCGTCTACTGCTCCGTGCAGTGCATCAATGATCGCCGGTGCTAATGGCTGTGTCACATCACCGATTCCCAGACGGATGATAGATTTATCAGGATTCGCTGCGGAATATGCAGCTACTTTTTTACCGATTGTGGAAAACAGATAGCTTCCCGGTAACTTCAGGTAATCTTCGTTCACTTTAAACATCTTGTGTATTCTCCTTTTTTATAATGTAACTATTCCGTCATATATGGTAACAGCCGGTCCGGTCATATATAGTTTACCATCTGACTCATTCCACAAAACGGATAATTCTCCACCTATTAATTTTACCGTAACATGACGTTCTGTCAAGTCATTTAATACGCCCGCTGCTACCGCCGCACAGGCTCCTGTGCCGCAGGCAAGGGTTTCCCCGGCACCGCGCTCCCATACCCGGACAGCAATGTGCTCTCTGTCTGCCACCTGAGCGAACTCAACATTTACTCTCTTAGGAAAGCGTCCATGGTATTCGAATTCCGGTCCGATCCGCGCAAGATCCAGCCGTTTTACGCTGTTTACCCAGACTACCACATGCGGATTGCCCATAGATACACCTGTCATCCGATATTCCATATGATGGATCACGATAGGCTCCTGTACCACTCTGGTGTGTTCGGATATAATGGGAATCTTATCTGCCTGAAAAACGGGATATCCCATATCTACCGTTACCTGAGAAATTTTATCTTCTTCACCCGTCTCCATCCACAGTTTCCGAATGCCGGCAAGCGTCTCAACCGTCAGTTCTTTCTTATCCGTCAGCCCTCTGTCATAGACATACTTTGCAAGGCATCGGATCCCATTGCCGCACATTTCAGCTCTGGAACCATCTGCATTGTAGATCTCCATTCGAAAATCTGCTTTTTCCGATGGCAGGATCAGGATCAGTCCATCCGCTCCTATACCAAAATGCCTGTCACTAAGCCTTACCGCAAGTTTTTCCGGTTCTCTGATGTGCTCTGTGATTCCATTTACATAGATGTAATCATTGCCAAGTCCCTGCATCTTCGTAAAATACATCCGCAGCACATTCCTTCTATATTAGATTTCTACTCTGACATGATGCTGAGTACCATCTCAGCCGTCTCTACAATATTATTGCCACTGTCCATACTGCACTTCTGCAGATATCTGTGTGCTTCCTCTTCAGTCATATTGTTACGCGCCATCAGTAGTTCCTTGGCATCTTTGATCAGCTTCTGCTGCTTCGGATCCCGCTGTGGCCGCTCTTTCTTTCGTTTTCTACGTCTTCGGTCCATGGTCTGAATCATCATATTCATGGTGTTCAGAAGATCATATACTTTAATCGGCATATTCAGTCCTACCACGCCTTCGATATTATCTCCCTGCCATTTCTCCGGTGACGCTACCAGAAGCATCTCAAATTCCTTCGGAAGGTATTCCCGTAACTCGGTATACAGCATATCCGCAAGCTTATAGCCACATACCACAATTCCCTCATCCAGAAGTTCCGTATAGTGCAGTGCCTGAGCGCCCGTGGTACACACGCCGATGACTTCACAGCCGCCACGGGTCAGAATATTACGAATATTGATTGCATTATCTTTATTTGGAAATACAACAATAACGTCTGCCACACTTACACCTCCTGTCGATCTTCTCTGCTATCCTCATTCTTATCAGATAACGGCAGTTTAGATCACATGGAGATATTTCTGAATTTCCCATTCTGTAATCTGGGCACGGTACTGTCTGTACTCTTCCTTCTTTGCTGCAATGTATTTCTCAGCCAGATCTTTGCAGAGTACATCCCTGATAAATGTATCCTTTTCAAATTCTCTGGCTGCCTCCAGAAGACTTCCCGGTAACGAGTCAATACCCATACGCTCCCGTTCCTTCTGTGTCAGTTTATAAATGTTGGTATCCACACTCTCCGGCGGCATGATCTCATTGCGGATACCGTCAAGTCCTGCTGCCAGGCATACAGCCAATGCCAGATACGGATTGGCTGACGGATCCGGGCTTCTAAGTTCAATACGGCTCTCCTCACCGCCTGCAGGAATCCGGATCAGCGGTGTACGGTTGGTCTCAGACCATGCGATATAGACCGGTGCCTCATATCCCGGAATCAGTCTCTTATAAGAATTGACCGTTGGATTGGTGATAAATGTAATTGCCTTCATATGCTTCATGATACCGCCAATGAAGTAATATGCCTCTTTGCTGAGACCCTTTTCATCAAAGTTATCGGTAAACACATTAACTCCGTCTCTGTTCAGCGTCATATTCAGATGCATACCGGAGCCATTGGCTCCCAGATTCGGCTTCGGCATAAATGTCGCATGAAGTCCGTGTCTCTTGGCAATAGTCTTAACCACCAGCTTAAATGTCATGATATTATCTGCGGTGGCAAGCCCTTCATCATAGCGGAACACAATCTCATGCTGTCCAGGTGCTGCCTCATGGTGGGATGCTTCAATCTCAAATCCCATATCCTCCAGTGTCAGTACCATGTCTCGTCTTGCATTTTCGCCAAAGTCCAGAGGGCCAAGGTCAAAATAGCTGGCATTCTCATGTGTCTTCGTCGTCGGCTGTCCATCCTCATCGGTTTCAAACAGGAAGAATTCACATTCCGGTCCTACGTTAAATTCATAACCGTCTGACTTTGCATCCTCCAACACTTTTTTCAGCACATAACGCGGATCACTGTCAAATGGTGTTCCGTCCGGGCGGTATACATCACAGATCATACGTGCGACCTTGCCCTGCTGCGGTCTCCATGGAAAGATCTCAAATGTATTCAGATCGGGGTACAGATACATATCGGACTGTTCAATTCTTGCAAATCCTTCAATGGATGAGCCATCAAACATGCATTTATTATTCAGCGCCTTTTCAAGCTGGCTGGTAGTAACCGCCACATTCTTCATAGTTCCGAAAATATCCGTAAACTGGAGACGAATAAACTCCACATCCTCTTCCTCTACCAGACGAAGGATATCTTCTCTCGTATAATTATTCATAATGGATACCTCCTATATTGATTTTTACTCGTATTTCTGTGATTTTATAACGTGATATATCAAGAATATTCTGAACAAGGGCGTTCTTCACCTAAGAAAAACGCCCTTGTTTTGTATGATTTTATTATAGAGATGTGTGGACTTTCTGTCAATCGTAACCTGGCTTAATTAATCCAGATCCTCTGTACAAGCCTGCATAGCTTCCATAACTGCATTTCTAAATCCAAATGATTCCAGTCTCTTTACCATTTCGATGGTAATTCCGCCAGGCGTACATACCTGATTCTGCAGTTCTGCCGGGTGCTTGCCTGAACGAAGTACCATCTCGGCACTTCCTTTTACAGCCTGTGCACTGAACTTGATCGCCTGCTCCCATGTAAATCCTTCTCTTGCTGCTCCGTTAGCCATTGCATCAATAAGCATAAATACCATAGCCGGTGAGCTTCCTGTTACCGGAATGATTCCGTTCAGCTTGCCTTCATCCAGAACTTCTGCGATACCAAATCCGGAGATCAGCTTCAGCATCATCTCTGTCTCTTCTTTTGTTACGTTCTTATTTGGAACGACTGCTGTAACGGCTGCACCAACCTGCGCACATGTGTTAGGCATACAGCGGACAATCTTAACATCGCTTCCAAGGTGCTCCTCAAGTTCAGCAATTGTAACGCCTGCCGCAACACACCATACGATGGTTCCATTTTCTTTTACAGTATCTTTGATCTCATCCATGATTGCCGGTACCAGCCATGGCTGTACTGCTACGAGAAGGACATCATTCTTAGCTGCTACTGTATTGTCATCTGTTGCATGAAATCCAGCCTCTACGGCTCTCTTCCTGCTTCCCTCAAATTTATCAGAAATGGTAATGTCCTCTGGCTTAACAAGATCATTATTCACGATTCCTCCAAGAATTGCTCCTGAGATTAATCCATATCCAATTCCACCTAACTTCATTTTTCAATTTCCTCCTTTAAAATCCTTTTGTTTTGTATAATTAATTTGTTTCCAAATTATTACCAACTACTGCTTCTTTTTCATTTGCAGGCTTTTTAGTTGCTCTGCGGAACATTGTCACACTGGTGTAAAGTACAACTGCGATTACCAGCCACTGTAGTGTAGACATCGACATCGACTTAACGATATATACTGCAACTGCCACTCCAAACACACCGCCTACGGTAAGGCCCATCACTCCATGGCGATCGATCAGACCTTCTTTCAGGCTCATCAGACCTGTGGTTGGTGTCGATACAGCACCTGTACACATCATAATTGGGAATGATACCAACGGACTCATACCCAGCATGTAGATCATACACATACATGGTGTGAAGTTGCCAACGCCAAAGTTAAGTGCCACGCCAAATATAAAGTTACCCACACATGCAATGATCAGCTTAATACCTGTAAGTCCGATCGCATCTCCGCCTGACGGCAGGATTCCGAATTTGCTTCCGAGCATCAGGAATGCAGATGCCAGAAGTCCGATTGCCATAACGATAACTACTGTTTTTTCAGAAATTCTTGCAACCAGTTTATTACCAACAGCAGCACCGATAACACCACAGATTACTACCGGGATCAGTGTTCCGAATTCTACCTTGACAGAACTTGTAAAAAGTAATGCTTCAAAGATAACAGGGATTGCAACACCTGCATTCAGGGTACCTGGTATCTTCTTGCCTTCTACCAGATCGAATAAGCCATACGCTGCCGTCGTTGTTGCAAATGATCCGATTCCCAGTGCATCCAGAAAGTTTACAACCACACCAATTACATAGTGAAGAATCGTTTCTTTCATGGTTACGCCTTTTTCTTTGTTCTTAATATAATCTTTTACGATAATGACTCCTGCCACAATTGCATATGCTACCAGAATAAACTGAATTATTTTTAAAAACATCCCGCTGCCTCCTTACTCATACCTCTTCCGTATAGTAAACTCCGTTAATCTTAACCGCACATCCAGGCTGATACTCATACAGCTTGGATGCAATTGCCCTCATAGCTTCACCATCTGGTGTCTGGATATCTTCAAGTTCATACTTCTTCCCCAGTTTGCGATATGTATCCATTCCCAGCTTGTGATATGGTAACAGCTCAATGTCGCTGATATTTTTCATCGGTCTGAAAAAGTCAGCCGTAAGCCGCATATTTTCTTCCGTCATATTGATTGTAGGGATAGTTGGAATTCTCACATGAATCCTTCCTGAAAATTCTTCATCCATACGACAGATATTATCCTTAATAAGTTCATTGGATACACCGGTGTACTTGATATGCTGTTCGTTGTCAGCAAGCTTAAAATCTACAAATACTGTGTTTAGATATGGCAATAATTTCTCCAGTGCTTCGTAAGGACCATACAGACTGGATTCAATTGCCGTATTGATTCCTTCATCCCGACAGGCTGCCAGAATATCTCTGACAAAGTCTGACTGTAACAAAACTTCCCCACCGCTGATCGTCACTCCTCCGCCGGACTGAAAATAAAATATCTCATCCTTGCGGATAATCTTCATAATACTTTCCGGTGTTGCATCATATCCATAGTCCATCATGCATTCTATGGCCTGCGACTCCGGTGTCGAACACCACTGACACCGGAGCGGGCAGCCTTTCACGAACACGACAGTCCGGAGACCATCTCCATCATGTATCGATGCTTTTTCTATCCGAAGTACCTTTCCTGTTCGTGTATTGTTCATCCGTACCTCCTGCTGTTATGAACAGCATCCGCAGAAATTACTCTGTGCGGTTCTGGCAATAATCTCATCCTGAACTTCTTTACCAAGCTCTGTAAAATATGCTGTGTAGCCTGCTACACGAACCAACAGACCTCTGTAATTTTCCGGTGTCTTTTGAGCTGCAAGAAGTGTCTCTCTGTCAATAACGTTAAACTGTACATGATATACATCCAGCGTACACAGACTTCTGAGCAATGCCATCAGCTGCTGGATACCATTCTCTGTCTTAACCATATCCGGCTCCAGTTTCATATTAAGCAGTGTTCCCTGTACGTATCTTGAATGCGGAATGCTTGCTACGGACTTGATAACTGCTGCCGGTCCTTCTTTATCTGTTCCACCGTTCGGACTGATACCATCCGCAAGCGGTTTTCCGGCATTTCTTCCTGATGGAAGTGCTCCTACATCCTGTCCAAACGGAGTATTACCTGATACAGGCAGGATACCCGGTGTCATCTGACCGAATTTGCTGTGATAGCTTTCAATCTCATCAGCGATAAATGTAAGCATATGGCTGGTGATATCATTGACATCATCGTCATCGTTACCGTATTTGTGAGTGCCTTTGCACAGTTCCTGAATATGTTCATATCCCTTGAAGTCTGCTGCAAGTGCTGCAAGCATCTCATCCATGCTGACAAGCTTTCTGTCGTATACCAGATCACGGATAGCTTCCATACTATTGATCAGGTCAGCAACACCGATCAGAATAATACCATTTCCTGTGTTGTATTTAGCTCCGCCCCATGCGTAGTCTTTTGCACTCTTTACACATTCAGGGAATGACAGTGACAGTGCCGGAACGATACGATCCATACAGATGTCATCAATGATATGACTTCCTTTTACACAGATACGTACTGCGTATTTCAGCTGTTCCTTAACTGCATTTTCAAAATCTTCATATGTTTCAAACTTAGTCGGATCTCCGGTCTCTGCTGCAACCTTTCTTCCTGTCTTACGGTTCACACCATTTGTCAGTGCAAATTCGATGATACCGCCAAGGTTGATATCTGCAAATGCAGAGTAGTGGCGGAGTCTTCCTTCCAGATTAGTCTCTACACATCCGCCCGGATTCCAGTCCCAGGCTTCCTTAAGCGGAATACCTTTGTTCATCAACATACGCATTCCTACATCATCGTTATAGAATGCCGGGAATCCTGTTCCTACGCTGATAACCTCTGCAATCTTCTTAAGGAATTTAGCAGGATTCTTAGCAAGGCTATAACGTACACACATATTTGGCTGATACAGCTGTACATCCTGTGTAGCCTGTAACATCATGTAAGACACATCATTTACCGCATCTTTACCTTCTTCGTCAATACCACCGCAGCACAGTGTCTGGAACATCGGATATCCTGCAGAATATCTTGCAGTAGTCGCATCCTGGAATACACACGGCTCTGAGAATTTAACCCACAGGCACTCGAGAAGTTCCTGTCCTTCGTCCGGTGTGATTCTTCCGCTTTCGATATCCGCTTTGTAATATGGGTAGAAGTACTGATCCATTCTTCCCGGATTATAAGCTGCTGCATTCTGCTCCATGAAAATTGCAAGGTGATAGAAGTAGAATGACTGGATTGCTTCCTGGAATGTTCTTGCAGGATATCTCGGTACATGGTGGCAGGTCTCTGCGATTGTCAGCAGTTCTGCCTTTCTCTCTTCATCCTCTTCCAGACCTGCCAGACGCTCTGCCTCTTCTGCATATCTCTCTGCCATGATGCAGATACCTTCTGCCGAAATCAGCAATGCCTGCAGATAATTATCTTTATCAAATGCTCCCGGATCGGTAAGATCAAGTGATTCTCTCTCTGCCTTAATAGTGTTCATGATGCTTTCAACACCTTCATCAATGATCTGCTTGTATCCGGCAGTCGTCTCGCCCCATCCGCGAACGGCTTTCTTATCAATGTAGATCTGTCCGCTGTCTCTTAATGCGCGGACATCATCCGGAATCTGTTTCAGCCATGCTTCATATGTAGAACGACCTTTCCAGAATGGTTTCACAACATCTAAGAACATCTGTCGGTCTTCCGGTTTCAGCACGAATGGATCATATTTTCTCTCATTAATCGTATCCAGCTCTTTATCAAGGATAGACCAACACGTATCTGCACTTAGGATACCGCCGCGCATCTTGCTTCCAGCACATCCAACGATCAATTCTTTCTCCCAGATTTCAATTGTTTTTTCCTGACACTGCTTGCGGAATGATTTGGCTTTCTGGATTGCTAATGGTTCACCACCTGTTTCCTCAAAACTCTCTGTCAGAATTCTTGCATTCTCCAGATCCATCTCTGGTGTCTTGCTTACAACACGTTCCTTCATGAATTGAATTCTTGCTTTCTGTTTTTCATTCATGATTTGGCTCCTCCTTCACCGTATTCATATTTTGTATAGCAGCTTTTTGAACATGTTCTCTTTACTTTCTGACAAAATTATAACGTTATACATTTAACGATTCTATAAATATAGCCTCAGCTCATATTAAAAAATCCACAAAAAATATTTTTTCAAAATGTTAAAATTTCCACAAAGATTTCCAAACTAAAATATAAAAATATCCACATATTTTTCCACATGAACTATGATTTTTTACACACAAAAAGGAGCTCCTTATCTCTTTCAAAATAAGAAGCTCCTGATTTTACTGCGCATACGCCTAAAACTCCTGGTTTCTGTACTGTTTCGGCGTCATGCCATTCTTCTTTTTAAATGCCTGTATAAAATAGCTGGAATCGTTAAATCCAACACGAAATGCAATATCTGTGATATCCAGATCTGTGGTCCTGAGCAATTCCATTCCTATCATAACACGGTAAGATACAAGATAATGCACAGGCGTCTCTTTTATTATATCTTTGAAGCATCTGCGGCACTCTTCAATACTTACACTTGCCGATTCTGCAATCTCGTTAAGCGTAATCGGTTCGCTGTAATGATCGATAATATACTGCATCATTTTCTTCATACGCTCCTGCCGCTGGATATAGCAATTCGACACTTTGCGAACACACTTGTTATTCGGTGCCTGTCGGATAAGTTTCAACCAGATATAGGTCAGCCGTACGGACACTTCATATTCGTATGCTGTGATATTATCTTTATTATTAAATATATCCCGTAACTTTCGTATCTCTTCCAGAATTTCATCTGCTTCCGGTGCTCCCTTGTGAATTGGAACTACAGGAAGCATATTCCCGGACAGATACGGTAACACATAATTCTGCTCCATTCTGCTTCCCGGAAAGAATCCCAACAACTTCTCAGGAAACATGAATCCCACATATTCCCCATCATCCGATATGCTAGTTGTCACATGGATCAGCCCACCATTGATGAATAACGCTTCCCCAGCTTCCAGCTTATAATCCTTGCCTTCCACCTGCGTTACCAGCGTTCCCTTGTTCACATAGGTAAACTGGATTTCCTCATGCCAATGGATATCATGGAACCCACGCCCCTTTGGGAAAATATCATATTTCGTAATGGTATGCATACTGACCGGAAAAGCGCTGTCAGTATAATACGCACGTTCATGCATAGATACACTGTCTTTTTTCTCTTCTGCCATTTTTTTCACCCCGATTTGACATTCTACACTTGCTGAAACCTCTGTATTTTATAATTTCGCCGTCAGTGTCCTTGCACTGACTCCCGGATGCATTCCAAGCTTCCCGGATAATGCACTCGTTACATCCCCCGGCGCATCGATCACCACACTGATAATGGAAATTCCCCGCTGTCTGTACGGCAGCCCCATTCTACCGATAATATACTGTCGATATTCGTGCAGAAGTTCATTGATATCCCCTGCTGCTTCTTCGTCCTTAATGATAATGCTGATTACGGATACTCTGGTCTCCATTCTATCCCTCCTGCTTTTTCGGCAGCAGCATTCCCAGATGCTGTTCAAATTCCGTTCCGGCAACCTCTTCCACCTGATCTGCCGCGGAATCACGCATAGCTGCTTCCACAAATCTTCCTGCAAGCACACATAAATCTCTTAAGCTGTCCCCACGCACCATGCCTCCGGCAATGATCGATGCAAAGATATCTCCGGTTCCCGAATAGCTTCCGCCGATATATGGAAATGCGATCAGTTCGCATTGTTCCTGCGTAATGATCAGATTCCCGATCTTCTGTTCTCCATTTTCAGTCAGATGAATCCCCGTTACAAGTATATTTTTTACTCCTTTATCCAACAGACCGTTCGCCATCTGATGAATGATCTCAATCTTTAATTCTCCCGGCAATCCGCAGACCGTCTCATAATCCGCTTCTGTCAGCAGACACAGCTCTGTCAGATTCGGTGTGAGCACATCTGCCTGACAGGCAAGTGCCTTCATCTTCTCCAGCAGACCATCTGTAAACATGTCATATTTCACACCATCATCACCCATGACAGGATCTACCAGCAGAAACGTGTCTTCCTTGCGAAAGGTATCTAAGAACTCAAAGATCCGGTCGATCTGAGCCTCGCTTGCTACAAATCCTGTATAGATGCCGTCAAAACGCGCGCCTAGCTTCTCCCACTCACTGCGTATATATTCCATTCTATCTGTATAATCATCCAGATAATAACTCGGATATCCGGTCTGCGCACTTAATACCGCTGTCGGTAACGGACACGGCTGCACTCCCATTACGGATATTACTGGTATCGCTGCCGTCAACGAACACTTCCCGAATCCGGATAAATCCTGGATTACTGCTATCTTCTTAACCATTTGTTTACTCCCTTGTTACTTAATTACTATGATCTTGCATAGTAAAATCGACACTGTTACTATAACAGTGCCGATCCTTATGTGTCAACGTTTTAACCTTATGAAAATACCATAAGACTACTATGGAAATACTAATTCAATCCTTGTTCCTTCACCAAGCTTACTCTCTACATGTACCTCGCCGTGGTGCAGCATCACGCCATGTTTTACAATAGAAAGTCCAAGTCCTGTGCCGCCCCGTTCTTTGGAATGGCTCTTATCTACCCGGTAAAACCTCTCAAATATCCGGTCAATCTGATCTTCCGGAATGCCAATGCCGTTATCTGTGACAACGACCTTTTTGCCCTGTAAGGTATTGCCCGCCCAGACACTTACTTTACCGCCGGGATTATTATACTTAATCGCATTCTCGGTAATATTATAGATCATCTCATCCAGGATCTGACGAATGCCTGTGTATTTTACACTTTCTCCTGTCAGCTCCAGACGCACCTGATTCTTCGCTGCCTGTGGCGCCAGACGGCTGACGATCTCACGGGAAAGCTCATACAGATCTACCTCTTCCTTCTCCAGTTCTACTCTGCCCTCATCCAGTCTGGACAGCTTAATAATATCCTCTACCAACGTGATCAGACGGCTTGCTTCCTGATAGATCTTCTCTGAGAAATGCGTCATATCCTCCGGTCTCACCAGACCATCTTTCATGATTTCCGCATAACCGGATATAGATGTCAGCGGTGTCTTCAGTTCATGGGATACATTCGCGGAAAATTCCCGGCGCATTTCTGCCACGGCTTCTTTCTCACGATTGGACTGTTCGATTCGTTCCATCAACGGCTGCAACTCCGGATACATTTCCTGCTCCAGCGGATGTTCCAGATCCAGCGTGTTGATCGGGCGGATCAGTCGTTCGATCTGCCATCTGGACAGAATCCATGCTGTTCCGACCATCACGATTGCCAGGAAGATCATAAATGGCAGAATATTGAATGCAGATTTCAATGCCGAATTCATGGTCCTGGATACCCGGAGTACCGTACCGTCCTGCATCTTTTCCGCATAATAACACATTTCTTCTCCGATGGTATCCGACTTACGGATGTCATGTCCCTCGCCGACAGCAAGTGCCTTTTTTACCTCAGGACGGTTCTTATGATTCTCGAATGTATGCTCATCTTCCGTTGAATCATACAGCACGTCCCCTTCCGCGCTGATCCATGTAATCCTTGTATTAGCACGCACTTCATCCATCTGGTTCAGATATTCTGTACCGGAGATCTGCACTGCCGTACTGATGTAATCTGCCTCTCTGTGAATCTCTTCTTCTACTGTTGCAACCGTCTGACGGTACATAATAACTGTCAGCAGGGCATATGCGATTACTAACGTCGTAGTAAGTACAAATACCATACTGTGCTGCATCTTCTGTCTCATAGGCTGCATTTTCTGTTTCATAGATTATTCTTTCCTCTATTCGCTGATCCGGTAACCCACGCCCCGGACTGTCTCAATCCTGTCCCCTGCCTCGCCAAGCTTCTGGCGCAGGGTACGGATATGTACATCGACCGTACGTGTCTCACCATCGAAATCATATCCCCAGATCTCTTCCAGCAGCTGACTTCTGGTAAGTACGATATTCGGATGCTCCAGCAGTCTTCTTAAAAGTTCAAATTCCTTTAATGTAAGCTGTACCGCTTCTCCATCTACCAGTATCTCATGTTTCTTCACATCCATCTCGATCGGACCATTCGTCACCTTCTGCGGACGTTCGTCCTTCTGTCTGTCTACACGTCTGAGCACTGCTTTGACTCTGGAAATCAGTTCCATCATACCAAATGGCTTACTTACATAATCATCAGCCCCAAGATCCAGACCGATGACTTTGTCGTATTCTGTTCCCTTGGCTGTCACCATGATGACCGGTATATTCTTCGTCAATGCGTCCGACTTCAACTGTTTTAAAATCGTCAGTCCATCCTCTCCCGGCAGCATGATATCCAGCAAAATAAGCTCTGGCAGTTCTGCTGCCAAAGCCTTTTTTAGTCCCTTACCGTCTTCGATCTCTTTTGCTTCAAATCCCATCGTCTGAAGCGTGTATGCTACCAGTTCTCTGATATTCGCGTCATCCTCTACACAATAGATCATATATGACTCTCCTTATGCACTCCTGTAATTGAAAATTCTACCCATTCTGCAATATTGGTCGCATGATCTCCGATTCGTTCCAGATATTTTGATACCATGATCAGATCAATAGCTGTACTTCCGTCCTCATCGCCGGCGCTGATCAGACGCATCAGCTTCTTCTTCACTGTCTCAAACAGTTCATCCACCGCGTCATCTTCCTCAATTACCTTACGCGCACGTTCCAGGTCTCTCTTAACATAGGATGCTACGCTGTCATGTACCATCTTGGAAACAGCCACTGCCATCTCATCAATCTCAGGAATCTCATTGGTCTCATTCATTCCTGCGGAAATAATGATCTCCGCAATATCGGATGCCTGATCTCCAATTCTCTCCATATCGGTGATCATCTTAAGTGCCGCTGAGATCTGTCTCAGATCCCTTGCTACCGGCTGCTGCTGTAATAACAGACGCAGACAGCGACGCTCGATATCCTTCTCCATATGATCGATCTCCTGATCCGCCTGGACAACATTCATCGCCTGATTGCTATCTCCGTTACGCAGTGCCTTCGCCGCCTTGCTGATCGCCACCTCACACAATTCTCCCATATGAGTCAGCTGGCTGTTCAATGTCTCCATCTGTCTGTCAAATCTGTTCCGCATCTTATCCAAACCTCCCTGTAATGTAATCTTCCGTTCTCTTGTCTGACGGAATGGAGAATAATTTCTCAGTGTCGTTATACTCAATGACCTCTCCAAGCAGGAAAAATGCGGTATTGTCAGATATGCGGACTGCCTGCTGCATATTGTGTGTAACCATGACAATAGTATAATCTTTTTTCAGCTCTGCCGCAAGGTCTTCAATCTTAGATGTAGAGATTGGATCCAGTGCCGAAGTCGGCTCATCCATCAGCAGAACTTCCGGCTGTACTGCCAGCGCTCTTGCGATGCAGAGTCTCTGCTGCTGCCCGCCGGACATACCGAGCGCACTCTTCTTCAGACGGTCTTTACATTCATCCCAGATTGCTGCATCGCGGAGGGATTTCTCCACGATATCATCTAATTTTGCCTTGGAACGGATTCCATGCGTTCTCGGTCCATAAGCGATATTATCATAGATGCTCATCGGAAATGGATTCGGCTTCTGGAATACCATTCCCACACGTTTTCTCAACAGGTTCACATCCATATTGTGGAAAATATCTTCCCCATCCAGTGTTACTTCTCCCGTAATACGGCATCCTTCTACCAGGTCATTCATCCGGTTCAGAGATTTCAACAGGGTAGACTTACCACATCCGGATGGTCCGATAAATGCCGTTATTTTATTTGCTTCGATATCCAGATTGATCTTCTTCAGTGCCTGAAAATCACCGTAATACAAATCCAGATCTTTAATCGTTATCTTTCCCATATTAAACGATACATTCCTTTCTATGCCTTTGTCAGTTTCTTCGCCACAACACTTGAAAGTGTATTGATCACTACCACGAGTACCAGCAGGATTACCGCTGTTGCATACGCCTGATCCATATACAGACCCTCACTTGCCAGCAGATACATATGCACTGCAAGTGTTCGTCCTGATCCCATGACACTGGACGGTACCTGTGCAACAGAACCGGCTGTATAGATCAGTGCCGCCGTCTCTCCCACGATACGTCCGATTGCAAGGATCACACCTGCAAGAATACCAGGCACTGCGGACGGAAGTACGATATAGAATACTGTTCTCAGCTTACCTGCTCCCAGCCCGAAGCTTCCTTCCCGGTAAGAATCCGGCACTGACAGCAGCGCTTCCTCTGTTGTACGCATGATCAACGGAAGGATCATAATCGCCAGTGTAAATGCACCCGCCATAAGTGAAAAGCCCCAGTGACAGGTACTTACGAAAAACAGCATTCCGAATAATCCATATACGATAGACGGAATACCCGATAAAGTCTCAGTAGTCAGTCTGATAATATCCACAAATTTATTACCTCTGCCTGCATATTCAGCGAGAAAGATTGCCGAAAAGATACCGATAGGTACTGCCAGCAACAGGGATAACAGTGTCATGATCACCGTATTGATCAGCGCCGGCATCAGAGATGCATTCTCAGAGCTATAGTGCAGAGAGAATAACGACGGCTTCAGATACGGCACGCCATGTACCAGAATATATACGATCAAAAAGATTAATACGGTAAATGTGATGAGCGCTGCCAGTTTTACCAGAATCATCATGATAAGCGAAGCCGGATGGCGCAGATAAGACTGCATCTTCTGCGAAAAATCATTTTTCTTATTCATGATCCGCCCTCCTCTTTAATACTGCTACTGCTGCATTGATGATCAGGATAAATACAAACAGTACCACGCCTGTCGCGATCAGTGCTTCTCTGTGAAGATCTGCCGCATATCCCATTTCAATTACAATATTTGCTGTCAGCGTACGAACGCCTTTGAATATACTTCCTGTAAGTCTCGGCTGGTTTCCTGCTACCATGATAACCGCCATGGTCTCTCCGATCGCACGACCGATTCCAAGCACCACGCCTGCCAGAATACCAGACTTCGCTGCCGGAAGCACGGTGCGGAAGATACTTCGCTCATGCGTTGCTCCAAGTGCCAGCGAACCTTCGTAATACTGTGGCGGTACCGCACGGATTGCAGATTCCGTTACACCGATAATTGTCGGCAGGATCATCATTCCAAGCAACAGGGATGCCGTCAGAATACTGTTACCATTACCGGACTGACGGATGATTCCTGCATGCTGCAATGACTTTGCAATGTTACGAATCCACGGTACCAGTACCACCAGACCAAAAAAACCATATACGACTGACGGAATACCTGCCAGCAGTTCTGTCGCCATCTTAAGCGGGCGGTAGATCTGTTTCGGGCAGTAATGCGCCATATATACAGATGTCAGAATACCGATCGGCACTCCGAACAGGATCGCTCCCGCCGTTACATACAGACTCCCCACGATCATCGGCAGAATACCAAAGATGTTATTCTTCGGCTTCCATACCGTTCCGGTTAAAAATTTTCCAAATCCGATTTCCTTCATTGCGGGAAGCCCATTTGCAAAAAGAAATATACAAATAAGCGCTACCGCCAGCACCGAAGCACAGGCGGCAATGAAGAATACGCCCCGCATGAAAGATTCTTTCCATGCATGATGTTTCATTTATTTAGTTACCTCATCCCATGTAAGTGTTTCACCAGTGTAGATGCTCTTTACCTGATCGCTGCTCAGCTCATCGATTGTGTTGTTCTTATTTACGATGACTGCGATACCGTCTGTAGCGATTACCTGAGCTGTAAGTCCTTCAGAAAGCTCTGTGTCTTTCAGTTCTCTTGAAGCCATACCGATGTCATATGTTCCATCGATTGCTGATGTCATACCTGTTGTAGAGTCTGTTGTCTGAAGTTCGATCTCTGCGTCCTGGTTGTTCTCTTTGTATGCTTCGATCAGTTTCTCCATCAGAGGTGATACAGAAGAAGATCCACCAACTACGATCTTACCTGAAGGATTGGTTCCTGCAAATGGCTCTGCATTGTCATCAGAAATGTATCCGTTCTCATCTACAACTCCCTGACCTTCTTTGCTGAGGATAAATGCGATGAAGTCTTTTGCAAGTTCGCTTTCGCTTCCTTCTTTTGTTGCAATGTTAAATGGTCTTGATACTTTGTAATCTCCGCTCTTTACGTTGTCTGCCGTTGCTTCGGCTCCGTCGATCTTAACTGCCTTTACGCTGTCATCCAGAGCTCCGAGAGATACATAACCGATTGCGTAATCATCACCTGCAACTGTGGTCAGCATAACTGATGTACTGTTCGTAATCTGTGCTTCATCGGTAGTATTGTCAACCTTCTCATCTCCGTTTTTCTCTTCGATACCAAACAGTTCAATGAACGCTCCTCTTGTTCCTGATCCGTCCTCTCTTGAGACTACGCTGATATCGTTCGATGCGTCCCAGTCAGAAGAAGCTTCTGTCTTATTATCTGAGCTGCTGTCAGCTGATGTATCACTGCTATTATTTCCGCATCCTGCGATCATTCCTGTTACCATGGCACATACGCCTGCGACTGCTATAACCTTCTTTAATTTCATCTTTTCCATACTCCTTTTGTTCTGTGTTTTTGTGTTCTTCACTTCACAAGTAGAATCATACAGATGCTATGTTAAATCTGAAATCAGGGGAATGTTAAAAGCACGTAAAAACTCCCGCTTTACGAAATGTAAAACGGGAGTCATTGCCCCTTAGGCACTTTCTGTACGTTTTAATAACTCTTCCTGCTCTTTCAGCTTAGCATCAGCCGCTTCTGTGCGCGGCTCTGCCTGTGTCTCCTGGTCGGCGACACACGCAAGAATTGCTTCGTTTAACTGAAGCATCTTATCATCCAATGTTGCTACCATATCAGCACATTCTTTCAGATCTCTGCTGATATACTCCGGCGCATTGCCTTCAAACTTATAATATATCTTATGTTCCAGACTCGCCCAGAAATCCATTGCAATCGTCCGTATCTGAATCTCTACCTTCGTATCGACGACACTGTCTGACAGAAAAATAGGCACTGACACCAGCATATGATAGCTCTTATATCCGCTTTCCTTTGGATTCTTAATGTAGTCCTTGATCGACAACACCTTGAGATCCGTCTGATTACCTATCATCTCTGCCAGCTTATATATATCAGAAGTAAAAGAACAGATCAGACGCACACCTGCAATGTCATTCACGTACTTCACCATATTCTCGATTGATGTCTCATGTCCGTTGCGCTTTAACTTCTTGACGATACTTTCCGGGGTCTTAATTCTTGTCTTAATGTGTTCTATCGGATTGTAGCTGTGTACATGCTGAAATTCATCATTCAGAATCTCAAGCTTCGTACCCACTTCTTTCAACGCTGATGTGTATAAAAACATCACTGTCTTCCAGCTGTCTACATCCTCATAATTACGAATCGCTGTCTCCATACTGTAATAATCCTCTCCTCTCTACGGAAGAGTCTTAACGTACTTACTTGATTTTAGTATAGCACAATTGTTGGAGTTTGTCATAAAATTCACACTTTTTTAAGAATGTCATTTTATGCTGTATTTCCTACGTTTTAAATACAAAGAGACCAGTCAGAATATGCCCAACTATATATTTTCCTTATGCTACAATAATCCCATCAGAAAGCGAAATATTAAGCTCAGGAGCGTTAGAACAGGAGGTGTCACCATGACTACATTTTTATCAGCTGCTATGATAGCATACGTATTACTGCAGACAGTTATGTACGTATGTGTCGCAGCGAGCGAAGGTCCAATCGTAAAAGAGACATAGTATTCCCGAAAAGTATATGTCAAAAACATCCAGGCACAGTGCAGCAATGCAGTGTGCCTTTCTCCGTTCTTCTTAAATTAGTCCTCTACTATATATCGTCCGGAAATGTTTGCCTTTTTCTTTTGTTATGTTTATAATATCCTCAAAACTCAAAAATTCCAATTTCTATATTTATCCACAGGAGTGATCACATTGTTAAAATATGATATTATACTGGACATATGCGAAACCCACAGTCTCTCTGCGACCGCCGAAAAATTCAGCTATTCCCAGCCCGCAGTCAGCCAGATTGTAAAGAATTTTGAAAAAGAACTCGGTATGCCGCTGTTTACACGCGGTAAAAACGGCATGCAACTGCTGCCTAATACAGAAGGTATCGTCATGTCTCTGCGTAAGATCTGTCAGGAAGAAGAACACATTCACCAGATTGCATCCAGACTCACCAGCCTTGAAAGCGGCAATATCCGCATCGGTGCGATTCAGAGTATCTGTTATCATTGGCTTCCGGATATATTACGGGAATTTTCCGAGGAATATCCTAATATTACCTTTGAAGTAACCGTAGGCGGTTCCCAAAAAATTCATGATAAACTTCAGCGGAACGAACTTGATATTATATTTTCATCAGATTATAAACTGGCACCGAATGTAACTTTTTATCCTCTTGGTTCTGACGAGCTAATGGTTCTGACCTCCAGAACTCATCCTCTCTCCGACCATCTGTCTGTATCCATTCAGGATATTGCAAATGAAGAATATATATCCGATGTAGATAAACTGGACTTTGAAGCAGGAGAAATATTAGATAAATACGGCATACAGCCACAGATTCGATTCTACATGAATGATGATTTTGCAGTCCAGAAAATGGTAGAAGCCGGTTTCGGAATTTCCATTTTACCACAGCTGCTGCTTTACCATACACCATTCGATATCTGTGTCCGCCCATTTACAGAGCATTTCAAACGAACACTGGGTATCGCATTCCGCAACGATACCGACATCTCACCGGCTATCCAGAAATTACTGGAATACGTAAAAAACTGGGAAGAAATCACCGTTACTTTATAAGTATTTTTTATCGTCCCCATAAAAGCAACGAATATTACCGCTGTTTTTATGGGGATTTTCTATATATAAGGATTTTGAATTTCACCTATAATTTTTCATTTATTGGCAAAATTCCTGTAACTGCCTATACTATGCCTAACAACAAAAACAACCCTTATTAAACCACAGAACAGGAGGAACCCGCCATGACAGAATTTATCAACATTTTACTTATAGGATATACCGTATTACAGGCAGTTATGTATATTGCTCTTGCAGTCAGAGAAGACAGAGAGGCAAAAGAGCACAGAAAGGACGTGAAACATGATTCTGCACAGAAGCATATTCAGTTCCAGTCAATCTAGTCACACGCTTTCCCGAAAAGCTTATGTCATAAAGCATCCAGAACGAGCACGGTGCTTATCTTAACACTGTGCTCGTTTTCATATGGTCTGATATATCTCTTATACTTCTTGCATTTTTTTAGTTTATTTTCATTTACATATCCTCAATCATATGTTAACATTATAATAATCATTGAATTTCGCAACTATTTTTAGT